>NZ_KB944482.1:319991-514951 GCF_000389805.1 Cupriavidus sp. GA3-3 | reverse complement strand
CCCCCCGATCGCCGCGTCCTGGCGCCGCGCCTGGGATCAGGTGATCCCGTTCTTTACGTTCCCGCCGGCGATCCGCAAGATCATCTACACGACCAACGCGATCGAGAGCATCAATGCGCAACTGCGCAAGATCATCAAGACGCGGGGCCACTTCCCCAGCGATGAGGCGGCGACCAAGCTCCTGTGGCTGGCCCTGCGCAACATCACCGGGAAGTGGGGCAGTTCAACGCATGACTGGAAGGCTGCCATGAACCAGTTTGCGATCCTCTACGAGGACCGCTTCACCCATCCGCATCGTTGAGATAATGCTGGCTCACCGGTCGAATTGACGGTGAGCCTTTACCTGCCCTGCACACAAAAAAACTGACAGGCCCGCTTAGCCGGCGAGTCACTTTTTGTCCGAGCGACAAAAAGCGTAGGCCGCCTGCTGCCAGCCGTATCGCGGGGACGCCTACGGCTGCTACGCAGGCTCAAAATGCGTTGACGGTCATTGGGCGCTTGCGCGGAGCGCAGCCGAAGGCGTTGATGCGATATCGCTCGAGAGCGCGGGCCACCGCCCGACTTGGGGATCGTTCAAAAGCCGGTTATCGCAGGCACTGTCCCTGACTCACATGGCGTAGCAGGGTCGAACCGCGATCACATCCAAACGGCAAGCACCGCCGCCCATATGACCGACGCCGCGTAATTGATTGCCAGCCGCATAGGCGACGCGTTTCTTGCCTACTTCTTGTCGCTTGGACAAGAAGTAGGTCGCCGGCTACGCCGGCGAAACAGCCACGCTAGTCAAGAACGACAACCGACCGCGTAGCGACAGCCCAATCAACCACACCCGCCAACAGCCACCACCCTCAAATTCGCAAAGAACCTTTCCTCTATTACCCCGCCTGCGCCCGCCATGCCGACACGCTGCGCCCAAAACGCCCGCTGAACCACCGCGAGAACGCGCTCAGCGACGAAAACCCCAGCAGCGCGGCCACTTCCGACAGCGGACGCTCGCGGTTCTCCAGGTAGCGGATTACCAGGTCGGCACGGGCCTCGGCAAGGATGTCGGAGTAGGTCGTATGTTCCTGCCCGAGCCGCCGATGCACGGTGCGCCGGTCGACGCTCAGGTGCTGGGCCACGCGTTCGACCGAGCACAGTCCGGTGGGCAGCAGCGCATAGACCAGCTTGCGCACCATGTCCGACATGGTCGCCGCGGTCGACTGCGCCAGCAGCGTGCCGAGATAGTGCTTCACCTGCTGCGCCATCACCGGGTCATACGACGGCAACGGCGCCTCCAGGTCCGAGGCCAGGCAGACGATGCCGTCGAAATCCTGGTTGAAGGTGCAGGGCATGCCGAACACGCGTGAAAACGTGGCCGCGTTGGCCGGCGCGGGGTGGGTGAAGCAGATGCTGCGCGGCCGCCAGGACTGCCCCAGGAACAGCCTCAGCATCCGGAACACCACGCCGACCGCGAGGTCGGCGGCCTGCCGCAAGGTGCCCGGCGCTTCGGTGAGCACCTGCAGCCGGATCATCACCAGTTCATCGCTGTCTTCGATACGCATCGACAGCGATTCATTCTGCAGGCCCATGTAGCGGACCATCGACTCCAGCGCGCGGCGCAGCGTGGGCTCTTCACGCACCACGAAGGCGAGCGGGCCGAGGTTGGAGAACTCGCGCAGCTCGGCCATGCGCAGGCCGAAATCGTCGGCCCCGGTGGCGTGTGCCGACGCATCCAGCAAGCGGCCGACCGAGGCCGCGGGGATGCGGATATCGGGATCGAGCAGGACCGAGCGGTTGATCTTTGCCGCCCTCAGTTGCTGGTACGGATCGAGCCCCAGCGAACGCGCGACTTCCACGTAATTGGTCAGGCTGGCGCTGCGCAGATAGTAGGACATTGGGCGGATTCCGTGCTTTCCCTGAGTGTCCCGAAATGTAAATCGGATGTCCCCAATCGTCAAATCGCGGCCGGTCGTTCACCGATACTCCAACCACTAACCAACCGGAGCCATCCATGCAATTCCTTGACGATTCCCTGCACCCCGAAAACATGGACAAGGTGGTGATCACCGTTGCGCCCTATGGCCCGGAATGGATGCCGCAGGACTTTCCCGAAGACATCCCCGTCACCATGGAAGAGCAGGTCCAGAAAGCCGTGGACTGCTACAACGCCGGCGCCACGGTGCTGCACCTGCACGTGCGCGAACTGGACGGCAAGGGCTCCAAGCGCTTGTCCAAGTTCAACGAGCTGATCGCCGGCGTGCGCGCCGCGGTGCCGGACATGATCATCCAGGTGGGCGGCTCGATCTCGTTTGCGCCGGAAGACGACGGCCAGGCGGCCAAGTGGCTGTCCGACGACACCCGCCACATGCTGGCGGAGCTGGAGCCCAAGCCCGACCAGGTGACCGTGGCGATCAACACCACGCAGATGAACATCATGGAGTTGCTCTATCCGGAATACCTGAAGGGCACCTCGCTGGAACACCCGGCCTACCAGGCCGCCTATCGCGAAATGACCGTGCCGGCCGGCCCGGGCTGGGTGGAAGAGCACCTGCGCCGGCTGCAGGCCTCGGGCATCCAGCCGCATTTCCAGCTGACCGGCATGCACGCGCTGGAAACGCTGGAGCGGCTGGTGCGCGCCGGCGTCTACACCGGCCCGCTGAACCTGACCTGGATCGGCATCGGCGGCGGCTTCGACGGCCCCAACCCGTTCAACTTCTTCAACTTCGTGCACCGCGCGCCGGACGGCTGCACGCTGACCGCCGAGTCGCTGCTGAAGAACGTGCTGCCGTTCAACATGATGGCGATGGCGATGGGCCTGCACCCGCGCTGCGGCATCGAAGACACCATCATCGACCAGCACGGCAACCGCATGACCTCGGTGCAGCAGATCGAGCAGTGCGTGCGCGTGGCGCATGAACTGGGCCGCGAGATCGCATCGGGCAAGGAAGCCCGCGAGATCTACCGCATCGGCACCTGGTACGACAGCGCCGACGCCACGCTGGAAGCCAATGGCATGGCGCCCAACCGCAAGGCGGGGCAGAAGAACCTGCCGCTGCGCGCGGCGGCCTGACCCTGGCCACAGGGCCGGCATACCGGCCGGCCCTTGCCATGCACTACCGGAGTTCGTGATGCATCACCCTGACGCCCTCGCCAATCCCTGCATCAACATCTGCCGCATGGACCTCGCCAACCGCTATTGCCAGGGCTGCGCCAGGACACGGCTGGAAATCGGGCGCTGGGCGCAGATGAGCGAGGCGGAGCGTGCGCAAGTGCTGGCGGCGGCGCCGGCCCGCCGCGGGCAGCGTGCCGCTACGGGCGCTCTGCCATGAACCAGCCCGTCTCCCTCTTCATCCAGGTCGGGTTCGACCTGGTCTGCCCCTGGTGCATGATCGGCAAGCGCCATCTTGAAACAGCGCTGGCGCAGCTGGCCCAGCAACGGCCCGATGTAGCGGTCACGGTCGAATGGCGCAGCTCTCTCCTGTTTCCGACGCTGCCGCCTGCCGGCATCCCCTATCGCAAGTTCAGCCTGGCGCGGCTTGGCAGCGCCGAAGCCGTGGCGCTGCGGCAGGCGCAGGTATGCGCCGCGGCGCGCGAGGCCGGCATCACGCTGGAACTTGACCGCATCGAAGTGCTGCCCAACACCGTGCTTGCGCATCGCCTGATCCGGTATGCGCGCCAGGCTGGTGGCGAGGCGGCCGCATCCGTGCTGATCGACCGATTGTTTGAAGGGTACTTCCTGCGCGGCGAGGACCTCGGCGATCCACGCGTGCTGCACGCCGCGGCGATCGCCTCCGGCATGCCGATGCCGCAAGCGGCGGCACCGGCCACTGCGCAAGACCTGGCATGGCTGCCGCCGCTGCATGGCGAGGATGTGCCGCTACCCAATCCCGGCCTGGGCGTGCCGCGCTTTGTGATCAACGGTGCGCCGCCGATCGCTGGCGCCAGGCCGCCGCGTGCCTTGCTGGAGGCAATGCTGCGGGCGCTGGCCCGCGCGTCTCCCGCTTCCCCACCCCCGCCAGGCATCGCGCTCACCGCCCGGTGACGCCGCGCCCGGCAATGCTGGACAGAAGATCCATACTACATAACGGAGACAACATGCCCACCCACCCTTCATTCCTGCTGCGCATCGCCGCCGTTGCGGCCGGCCTGGCGCTGGCGGCTCCCGCTGCCATGGCCTGGACCAGCAAGCCGGTCCGGATGCTGGTGCCCGCCCCCGCGGGCGGCACCATGGACGTGCTCGCGCGCCTGCTGGCAGACCAGCTGTCGGCCGACCTTGGCCACCCCGTGGTGGTCGACAACAAGCCGGGCGCCGGCGGTGGCATTGCCATCACCACCATGCTGGCCGCGCCCGCTGATGGCCAGACCATCATGGTCACCGCCAGCAATGTGCTGACCGAGATCCCGCATGTGCTCAAGCAGCCGTTCGACCCGCTGAAAGACGTCAGGCCCATCGCCGCCGTGGCGCGTTCGCGCATGGTGATGATTGGCGCGCCTGGCCTGCCGGCCAAGGACCTGAAGGGCCTGGTCAGCTACGCCCGGGCCAATCCGGGCAAGCTCAGCTTTGCTTCGTACAGCGCCGGCACCGCTTCGCACTACGCGGGCATGATCATGAACCAGAAGGCCGGGCTGGACTTGCAGCATGTGCCCTTTGCCGGTTCCGCGCCGGCGCTGACGCAGGTGATGGGCAATCAGATTGCCGTGATGTACGACGGCATGGTGACCTCGCTGCCGATGATCCGTGCCGGCAAGGTGCAGGTCTATGCCGTGGCGTCGAAGAGCCGCTCGGCGCTGCTGCCGCAGGTGCCAACCTTTGCGGAAATGGGTTACCCCGACATGGAGTTCAGCAACTGGGTGGGCGTGATTGCGTCGTCGAAGCTGTCGCCCGAACTGGCCGAGAAGGTCCACGCGGCTGCCTACAAGGCCGCGGCTTCTGCCAAGGTGCGCGACCGCATGGAGGCGCTCGGTTATGAGCCGCTGCCGGCGCAGCCCCTGCCGCAACTGAGCGAATCAGTGCGCACGGAGTTCGAGCGCAATGCCGGCATCGTCAAGGCGTTCAATATCCAGCCCTGAGTCAGTTCCCGGCAACGCAAAAGGGCAGCCTCATCCGAGGCTGCCCTTTCTTCTTCCTGCTGCCGGCTCAGGCGCCGGTGCTGCGCAAGCGCTTCTTGTCGATCTTGCCGACGCTGGTCTTCGGGATCTCGTCGACAAACAGGATCCGCTCGGATTCCGGCACCGCATATTTGCTGAGCCGGTTGGCCTCGACGCGCGCCAGCAGCGACGTACGAATCGTATCCGCGGTCACCGTTGTGCCAGGCTTGCGCACCACGAATGCCATCGGCCGCTCGCCCCACCTGGCGTCCGGCACGCCGATGACCGCGCACTCCTGCACGCCCGGCACCTGCGTGACCAGGCTCTCGACCTCGATCGACGAGACCCATTCGCCGCCGGTCTTGATCACGTCCTTGATCCGGTCGACGATCTGCACGAAGCCGTCGGCCCCCATTACCGCGATGTCCTGCGTATGCAGGTAGCCGCCGGCCCACAGCTCGGCCGATGCCTCGGGCTTGCCATGGTATGCCCTGGTCAGGAACGGTGCGCGCAGCACGATCTCGCCGCGCGCCTGGCCGTCGCGCGGCACCTCGTGCATCGATTCATCCACCAGGCGGAAGTCCACCATCGCCACCGGCCGCCCCGTCGAGCAGCGCATGCGCACTTCGGTTTCATGGTCGCGATGTGCGTCGCCTGGCGGCAACTGTGCCAGCGCGACGATGGGGCCGGTCTCCGACATGCCATAGCCGGCAAACACATCCATGCCGCGCTCGAGGGCAGCCTCGCACAACGCCGGCGGCAGCGCCGAGCCGCCGATGATGAGCTTCCAGCCCGACAAGTCCTGGCCGCTTGCCTGCGCCGCCTGCAACAGCATCTGCAGCAAGGTCGGCACGCAGTGCGAGAACGTGACCCGCTCGGTCTCGCGCAACTGCAGCAGCATGTCCGGCGCATAGCGCCCCGGCAGCACGATGCGCAGCCCGAGCATGACCGCGACATACGGGATGCCCCAGGCGAGCACGTGGAACATCGGCGTGATCGGCATGTAGACGTCTTCCCGATGCAGGCGCTGTCCTTCGCGCGGCGCGCACAGGCTGGTGGCCGAGGCCAGCGCATGCAGCACGATATCGCGATGGCTGTAGCACACGCCCTTGGGATCGCCGGTGGTGCCCGTCGTGTAGAAGGTGGCGGCGCGGGTGTTCTCGTCGAACTCGGGGAAGTCGAAGTCGGGCGAGGCCGCGCTCAGCAGCGTCTCGTACTCGCCGCAGAACGGCAGAGATGTCGGCGGCACGTGCTGGCCGTCGGCCAGCAGGACAAAGCTGCGCACGCTGGTCAGCTGGCCGCGGATCTCTTCCATCACCGGCAGGAAGTCGGGATGGAGCAGCACCACCTCGGCGCCGGAATCGTTCAGCGTGTATAGGATCTGCTGCGCCGACAGCCGCACGTTGACCGTGAACAGCGTCGCGCCCATCATCGGCACGCCGAAATAGCATTCCAGGTAGCGGTGGCTGTCCCAGTCCATCACCGCCACGGTGGTGCCGTGCGCCACCCCCTGCACCGCCAGCGCTGAAGCCAGCCGGCCGACACGCCGGTGGAAGTCGCGATAGCTATGGCGCAGTTGCCCGCGGTACGTGATCTGCTGGTCGCCGTAGAGCGACAGCGAATTGAGCAGCAGTTGCCTGACGAGCAAGGGATAGGCATAAGCCTGCGGCGCCGCAGGCACAAGGTTTGGTTGCATGTCTGCCTCCGTCAGAACGGCACGTCGCCGATGATGCCGGCGCGCTCCATTTTGCGCACCGTGGGCGCATAGTCCTGCACTGCGTAATGCTGGGTGCAGCGGTTGTCCCAGATCGCCACGCTGTTCTTCTTCCAGCGCCAGCGCACCTGGTACTCCGGGATCTCCGCCTGCGCGCACAGGTAGTGCAGCAGATCGCCCGCGCCGGGCATGAAATCCTTGCCGAAGCGGACCACGTCGTCGCGGTGGTAGTTGGCAAAGTGCGAGGTGAAGGCGTTGACGAACAGGACCTTCTCGCCCGTCTCCGGGTGGGTGCGCACTACGGGATGCTCCACCATCGGGAACTGCGCCGCCAGCGCGGCACGCTTCTCCGGCGGCATATTGGCGCCGAAGGTGTGTTCGATGCTGTGCTTGGCGCGCAGGCCTTCGATGCGGGCCTTGATGTCTTGCGGCAGGCGGCGGTACGCCTCGCCCATGTTCACCCAGATGGTGTCGCCGCCCACTGCCGGCGTTTCCACGCAGCGCAGCACGCAGCCCATCGGCGGCGCCTGGCGCCAGGTGGCGTCGCAATGGAACGAGTTCTCGTAGTGCTCGACCTTGCTGTCGGGCGACTTGTAGATCTGCACCAGGCCCGGGTGATCCGGGTCGCTGCCTACCACCGGGTGGTCTTCCAGTTCGCCGAAGCGGCGAGCAAAGGCAACGTGTTCGGCGCGGGTGATGTCCTGGTCGCGCAGGAACAGCACCTTGTATTGCAGCAACAGCGCCTTGATCTCGGCGAACAGGCCGGCGTCGCGTGATGCATCGGCCAGGCTGACGCCGCTCAGCTCGGCGCCGATGGTGCAGGTCAGGGGTTCTGCATGCATGGTGTGGTCTCCTCTGTTGTTGTTCTCAGATGACGAAGATCGACGAGCCGGTGGTACGGCGCGCCTCCAGGTCCTGGTGCGCCTGGACCGCGTCTTCCAGCGCATAGCGCTGGTTGATGCCGATGCGGATGCGGCCCGCGCCCACGTGGTCGAACAGCTCGCCCGCCAGCGCTTGCTTCTCCGCAGGGTCGGCGATGTAGTCGGCCAGCGCCGGGCGCGTCAGGAACAGCGATCCCTTCATCGCCAGCAGCACGGGGTCGAACGGTGGAATCGGGCCCGATGCGGTGCCCACGCACACCATGGTGCCGCGCCGCTTGAGCGAATCCAGCGACGCCATGAAGGTGGTCTTGCCGACGCTGTCGAATACCACCGAGACCCCCACGCCGTCGGTCAGCTCGCGCACGCGCTTGGCTACGTCTTCGCGGGTGTACTGGATGATGTGGTCGCAGCCGTGCGCACGCGCCACTTCGGCCTTGGCTTCGGTGGACACCGTGCCGATCACCGTCAGGCCCAGCAGCTTGGCCCACTGCGACACGATCAGCCCGACCCCGCCCGCCGCGGCGTGCAGCAGGATGGTGTCGCCCTGGCTGAACGGATAGATGCGGCGCATCAGGTAGGCCGAGGTCAGCCCGCGCATGGTCATGGCCGCGGCGGTTTCGAAGGCAATGCTCTCGGGCAGGCGGATCAGCGGCGCGGCCGGTACCAGGCGCTCGGTGCTGTAGGCGCCCAGCGTGTTGACGAAGCCGGTGTAGGTGACGCGGTCGCCCGCCGCCACGTTGGTCACGCCCGGGCCGACGGATACCACCACGCCGGCGGCTTCCACGCCCATGCCGCTGGGCAGCGGCACGGGATAGGTGCCATTGCGGAAGTAGGTGTCGGCGTAGTTCAGTCCCACTGCGACGTGGCGGATGCGGACCTGTCCGGGGCCCGGATCGCCCACTTCCATGTGTTCATAGCGAAGCACTTCGGGGCCGCCGGTCTCGTACATGCGGACAACGTTTGCCATGGTCTTGTCTCCTGGAGTCTGGTTGGTGCAGAACACGCTGCAGCTGCAGGGAACTGTAGAGATTGCTGCCCCGGCCGGCTTTGCATTGGCTCCCGATGACTTTGCATTTCATGCCATGCGGCCCTATGATCGCTGCTGCGGCGGGCAGACCGCGCCCCCGACTGACATCTCATCGCAAGGCAACGCTGGCTTGGAAACCCTGATACGTGCTGCCGCACTAACCAACTTCCTCGAGGTTTCGCGCGACCTCGGCCTGGATCCGCAGCCGTTGCTGCGCCAGGCGCGACTGCGGCGGGCCTGGCTGGACGATCCCGACCAGCGCGTCCCGCTCAGCGCCTGCGTGGCGCTGCTGGAAGCCGCCGCGCAGGCCTCGGCCTGCCCGACCTTCGGGCTGCGCATGGCGGAGTCGCGCCAGCTGTCGGACTTTGGCGTGATGAGCCTCTTGATCAGCCAGCAGCCCACGCTGCGCGCCGCGCTGGCCACCACCATCCGCTACCGGCACCTGGTCAATGACTCGGTGGCGCTGTTGCTCGAGGATGCCGGCAGCGCCGTGGTCATCCGGCAGGAAGTGCTCAGCGACGCGCCCTCGCGGCAGGCCACCGAGCTGGCCATCGGCGTCGTCTTCCGCATGTGCGCGCTGCTGCTGGGTCCGCGCTGGCAGCCGATCGGCGTGAGCTTCACGCATGCGCCGCCGGCCGACCTGCGCATCCATCGCCGCCTGTTCGGTTGCCCGCTGGAGTTCAACGCGGACTGCAATGGCATCATCTGCCGCGCGGCCGACCTCGACGCGCCGAACCCGACGGCGGATCCGGTCATGGCACGCTACGCGCAGCAGTTCATCGACACGCTGCCGCGCGCCAACCCGCAGTCCATCGGCCATGAAGTGCGCGCCGCCATCTACCTGATGCTGCCAATGGGCCGCGCCACCTGCGAGGCCGTGGCGGAGGGCCTGGGCCTGAGCCTGCGCACCATGCAGCGCCAGCTCGACGACGCGGGCGAGACCTTTACTGAGATCCTGAACGACGTGCGGCGTGAACTGGCGCGACGGTACGTGGAGAACCCGCGCTATTCGCTGCTGCGGGTGTCGCAGTTGCTGGGGTATGGGTCGGCCAGCTCCTTTACCCGGTGGTTTTCTGCGCAGTTCGGGATGGCGCCGGCCAGCTGGCGCAGGGATCACGCGCAACGCTAGCGCGGGCGATGCCGTCAGCCTGGCGTCACCGTCGCGCGTGCTTCGCGCAGCGCCAGCTCGGCATCCTTGACATTGCCCAGCGGCGCGAGGACGGCCGCATCGAACGGCCGCACCGGCTGTCCCTCGCGCACCAGCACCGGCCAGTCCGGATTCGCAAGGGCGCCGCGTCCGAGCGCGACCAGCGTCGCGCCATCGTCCAGCAGGCTAGCCGCGCGCGATGGCTCATGCAGGCTGCCGTTGGCCATGATCGTGAGCCCGGGCGCGGCACGGCGTGCAAGCTGCACCAGCGTCGCGCCGTCGTCCGCGAAGGCGGGCTGCCATGCTTCGTGCTCCGTCACGTGGAGGTAGTCCACGGTGCTTGCCGCGAGCGCGGAGAAAACGGCGGCCGCGCCTTCCGCGCCTTCCGGCCACTTGTGGACGAAATCATTGACCTTGCCTTGCGAGATGCGCACGCCGACGGGGAAGCCAGCTCCCACGGCAACGCGCACCGCGCGGACGGTTTCCAGCGGCAGGCGCATGCGCTGTGCGATGCTGCCGCCCCAGGCGTCCTGGCGTTGATTCGTATAGCCCGTCAGGAACTGATCCAGCAGATAGCCATTGGCACCGTGGATTTCAACGCCGTCGAAACCCGCGTCACGGGCCAGCCGGGCGGCCTGCGCAAAGCCTTCGATGGCCTGCAGGATGTCCGCCTCTTCCATGGCGCGCGGCATCCGGTATGGACCCTTGCCGGCATACACGGTCATCTGCAGCCCCTTGGGCTGCACCGCCGAGGGCCCGACCGTGTGGTCGCGGAAGTGGTTGGCCTGCGACAGCGCACCGGCGTGCATCAGCTGGGCCACGATGCGCCCGCCCTGCTGGTGGACCGCGGCAACCACCTGGCGCCACGCGGCCACTTGCTGCGCATCCGTCAAACCGGGCTGGCCGGCATAGCCCTGGGCATAGGCACGGTCGGTATAGATGCCCTCCGTGACAATGAGGCCAAAGCCGCCGCGGGCAAAGCCTGCGTAGTAGCGCGTCATGGCCTCGGTGGGAACGCCTGCGGCGGTGGCGCTGATGCGCGTCATCGGCGCCACCGCGAGCCGGTTGCGCAGCGGCACGCCGTTCAGGGCCAGCGTATCGAACAGTGAGGGCGCGGCGGGCGTGGTCATCGCGCAGCCTCTGCGGCCAGGGCGATGGCTTCGATCTCGATCTTCGCGTCCGGCGAGTAGAGCGCCGAGACCTCGACGATGGTGTCGGCCGGATAGGGAGCAGAGAACCACTTGCGGCGCAGTGCGACGATCTTCGGGAAGTGTGCCATCGAGGTCAGGAAGATCGTCACCTTCACCACGCGGTCCAGCCCCGAGCCGCCCGCTTGCAGCGCGCGCCTGAGGTTGCTGAACGCCTGCTCGGCCTGGGCATCGAAGTCGTCACGGCCCACGATGGCGCCATCGTCGCCGACCCCGGCCTGGCCGGAGACAAAGAGGAAGCCGCCGGCCCGGATGGCTTGCGAAAGCAGATAGGGAGCATAAGGGTCGGGTTGGGTGTGGACTTGTTCCAGTAGCATTGCTGACTCCGGTAGATGATTTAGTAGAATTCACCTGATCGCCTGGGTGGCCGATCAGATAGGTCAAGTATCGGAGCGGAGATCAGGCCGCGACAAATGGTCGCTTTTCAATCGACACATGAATACACCTCATCTAAGGGGGAGGCTTGCGCAAACTGCCGCCACTGGGTGCCCTGCGCACCTTTGAAGCCGCCGCCCGGCGCGCCAGCTTCAAGCACGCGGCGGACGAACTGCACGTCACGCCGACGGCGGTCAGCCACCAGATCCGGTTGCTGGAAGAGAGCCTTGGCGTGAAGCTGTTCGAGCGCCAGACCCGCAAGGTGCGCCTGACGCCCGCCGGGCATCAGTTGTTTCCCGCGGTGCGGGACGGCCTGGACGGGATGGAGCGCGCCGTGCTGGCGGTGCAGCGCAGCGCACAGGCCAACGTTGCCACGCTGACGTCGACGGTTGCCTTCATGGCCAGGCGGCTGGCACCGCGCGCCGGCCAGTTCCGCACGGCCTACCCTGACTGGACGCTGCGCCTGGATGCGTCGGACCAGGTCGTCGACCTGGACCACGATGCGGACGCTGCCATCCGCTACGGCAGCGGCAGCTATCCCGGCCTGGTGGTCGAGCCGTTGTTCTGCGACCGGTTTGCGCCGGTCTGCAGCCCCGGCCTGAAGCTGGCCAGCGTGCAAGACCTGAAGCACGCCACGCTGGTGCACTTCGAATGGGGCGCCGGCGCGCGCGATGACGAGCGCGCGCCGGTATGGCACCAGTGGCTGGCGCACGCCGGCGTCGAGGTCACCGATCCACAGGCGGGCCTCAGCTTTACCGACGAGATCCACGCCGTGCAGGCCACCATTGCGGGACAGGGAGTCGGCCTGCTCAGCCTGACGCTGGTCGCCGAAGAGCTGGCCTCGGGCGTGCTGGTGCAGCCCTTCGGGCTTACGCTGGAGAGTTTCCGCTATGACCTTGTCTACAGCGAGCGCGCCGCGGAGCGTCCCGCCACGCGGTTGCTGAGGGACTGGGTGAAGGCGGTGTTCGCCGGTTAAGGGGCGGGCTACTGTTTGACGTTCCCTCCGGCGTACACTGTGGCTCCCGATCTCCGTAGACCCATATCCATGCCGGCCTTGCGCACCCTCTATCCCGAAATCGAGCCCTATGAAACCGGCACGCTGGATGTCGGCGACGGGCATGTCATCTACTACGAGCGCGTGGGCACGCCCGGCGCCAAGCCGGCGGTGTTCCTGCACGGCGGGCCCGGTGGCGGGATCTCTGCGGACCACCGGCGGCTGTTCGATCCGGCGCGCTATGACGTGCTGCTGTTCGACCAGCGCGGCTGCGGGCGTTCGACGCCGCATGCGGGGCTGGAGGCCAACACCACCTGGCACCTGGTCGACGATATCGAGCGCCTGCGCAATCTGGCCGGCGTGGAGCGCTGGCTGGTGTTCGGCGGCTCATGGGGCTCGACGCTGGCGCTGGCCTATGCGCAGAAGCACCCGCAGCGCGTCAGCGAGCTGGTGCTGCGTGGCATCTACACGGTGTCGCAGGCCGAGCTGGACTGGTACTACCAATACGGCGTGTCCGAGATGTTCCCCGACAAATGGGCGCGTTTCCAGTCGCCGGTGCCCGAGGCCGAGCGCGGCAACATGATGGCCGCGTACCGCAAGCTGCTGACTGGTGACGACCAGGACAAGCAGGTGGAAGCGGCACGCGCATGGAGCGTTTGGGAAGGCGAGACCATCACGCTGCTGCCGGACGCCGGCAACAGCGCCAAGCATGACGACGGGCACTTCGCGCTGGCGTTCGCGCGGCTGGAGAACCACTATTTCACGCACCGCTGCTGGCTGGAAGACGGGCAGCTGCTGCGCGACGCGCACAAGCTGGCCGACATCCCCGGCGTGATCGTGCACGGCCGCTATGACATGCCGTGCCCGGTGCGCTATGCCTATGCGCTGCACCAGGCGTGGCCCGCGGCCGATTTCCACCTGATCGAAGGCGCCGGCCATGCGTGGACCGAGCCGGGCATCATGGACCAGCTGATTGCCGCGACCGATCGCTTTGCGGCGCAGCAGTAGTCGCGCGCCGACCACCACCGAAGATCACCACCGGAGACCACGATGGAGCTATACGCCCACCCGTTTTCGTCCTATTGCCAGAAGGTCCTGGTTGCGCTGTACGAGAACGCCATCCCCTTCGAATTCCGGATGCTGTCGCCTGAACACGCGCAGAACATGGACGAACTCGCCAGGCTGTGGCCGCTCAGGCGCATGCCGGTGCTGGTCGATGGCAGCCGCACGGTGTTCGAGTCCAGCATCATCATCGACTACCTGGACCAGCATCACCGCGGCCCGGTGCGCTGGCTGCCGGATTCGCCCGACGCCGCGCTGGAAGTGCGCATGCTCGACCGCTTCTTCGACCAGTACGTGATGACGCCGATGCAACGCATCGTGGCCGACTACCTGCGCCCGGCGGAGCACCGCGATGCCTATGGCGTGGCCGAGGCGCGCAAGCTGCTTGACTCGGCCTACGCCTGGCTCGAGCCAACGCTGGCCGGCCGGGAATGGGCCGCGGGCGGCGCCTTCACTCTGGCCGATTGCGCTGCCGCGCCATCGCTGTTCTACGCGGACTGGGTGCATCCCATCCCCGATGCGCGCGGCAATGTGCGCGCTTATCGCAACCGGCTGCTGGCGCGGCCATCGTTCGCGCGCGCGGTGGACGAGGCGCGGCCTTACCGTCCGCTCTTTCCACCGGGTGCGCCGGACCGGGACTGACGGCCAAGCTCAGGCAGCGCCGCATCGATCTGCGCCGCCATGGCGCGATAGCCCGCGTCGCCGGGATGCAGGTGGTCGCCGCTGTCGAACGCCGGCAGCAGCGCCTGCGGGCGCGCGGGATCGCGCACCGCGGCGTCGAAGTCCACCACCCCATCGAACGCGCCGCCGTTGCGGATCCAGTCGTTGACCGCCAGCCGCACCGCTTCCTTGCCCGGGCTGTCATAGCCGCGGATCGGCGTATCGCGCAGCGCCCCCGCAAACGGCGTGATGGTGGCGCCGATCACGCGCACGCCGCGCGCATGGGCGCGCGCGATCAGGCGGCGGTAGCCCTCGATCAGCTCGGCGGCCTGCGGCACCGCATCGCCCGGTGCAAAGGTGGAGCCTGGCCAGGCGATATCGTTGATGCCGATCGCCACGATCACGGTGCGCACATGCGGCTGGCTCAGTACGTCGCGATCCAGCCGCGCCAGCGCGGACTCCCCCATGCCATCGCGCAGCAGCCGGCCGCCGGAGATGCCGGCATTGAGCACAGCCACGCCGTTGCCGGCAGCACGCTGTGCCAGCACGTCGGGCCAGCGGCGGTTGGTGTCGGGGGTTGAGCCGTTGCCCTCGGTGATCGAATCGCCGATGGCCACCACGGCGCCGGCATGCCCGGGCGCATCGACCTGCACCTCGCTGAGCAGGATGCGTGCGCTGAACGACTGCGGCGCAGGCAGCGTGGCCTGCCTGGTCGCATTGCCGGCCACGAGCCACGCGGTCTGGCGCCCATCCCAATGGAACGACTCGATCGCTGTCGGTTGCGGCAGGTAGAGGCTGAGTGCCAGTTCGCCCAGTACGGGGGAGTCGAAGACGACCGGATCGCTTGCCACGGACTGGCCAGCCGGGAGAATCACCGACGCGCTGCCGCGGAACGTCACCGCGCTGCTGCCCGCCGCATCGGTACTGCCACCGCCGGCATGGCGCGCGAGTTGCGCCGCGCCGACCGCGACCGGGTGGCGGCCGTAGGGGTTGGACAGCACCACGCGCACGCGCTTGCCGCCCACGCTGAGCCGTACCACCTGGCGCAGCGTCTGGCCGGACAGCACCGCGGGCACGCCGGTCGGCAGCGGCTGGGCGCCGGGCTGCCACACCGGCTGCTGGCTTGCCATCCAGCTGGTCAGCCAGGCCGGGTCTTGCAAGGGGCTGGCCAGCGCCGCGGTGCTGGCGATGGTGGCGGACAACGTCAGCGCAGTCAGGCGGCGCAGGATGCGGGGAATGCGGAACATGGGTTTGCCTCGGTTCGTGGACCGGCGTTGGTGCCGGGATGGCGCCAAAGGTAGGGCATTCCAGAAATGACAGGTAGCGGGCAGAATGGCATATCGCTCATGCCATGATGGAATGAGTGGGCACACAAGGAACGGCATGGACACCATCAGGGCAATGCAGGTCTTCGTGCGCGCCGTGGAGCTGGGCAGCCTGTCGGCGGTGGCGCGCGAGCTGCAGTCGACCCAGCCGACCATCAGCAAGGTCGTGGCTGCGCTGGAGAAAGAGATGGGCGTGCGGCTGCTGGAGCGCAGCACCACCAGCCTGTCGCCGACCGAGGCGGGGCGGCGCTTCCATGAGCGCGCGCGCCGCGTGCTGGATGAATACGGCGAGGCGGTCAGCGATGCGCGTGGCATGTCCCGGCAGCCGGCCGGGCGGGTGCGTGTCAGCGCGCCGGCCAGCTTCGGCGTGCTGCGGCTCAATGCGCTGGTGCTGGCGTTCCAGCAGCGCTATCCGGAGGTAGAGGTGGAGTTGCTGTTCGACGACCGCTTCGTCGACCTGGTGGAGGAGGGCGTCGACATCGCGGTGCGCCTCGGCGCCTCGCTGCCGCCCAATGTGGTCGCGCGCCGCATCGCGGTGTCGCCGCGGCTGCTGGTAGCCTCGCCCGACTACCTCGCACGCCATGCGCGCATCCGGCAGCCGGCCGACCTGGCGCGGCACCAGATCCTGCGCTTCACCTGGCTGGCCGCCGGCGACGAGATCGTGCTCGACGGGCCCGGCGGGCAGGCGCCGGTCAGCGCGTCCTGCCGCTACCGCGTCAACAACTCGCTGGCGATGCGCGAAAGCTTCCTGGCCGGCGCCGGCTTTGGCATGACGCCGGCATGGCTGGTGCAGGACCTGCTCGACAGCGGCGCCCTGCAGCGCGTGTTGCCACGCTGGAGCGGTCCGGCGCAGGAAGCCTTCCTGGTCTATCCGTCGCGGCGCTACCAGCCGGAGCGGGTGCGGCTTTTGCTGGACTACCTGGCGCAGGCGATTGCAGGGTTGCCGGGATTGACTCCGGTGTGAGCGGCCGGATGGCGCTTAATGCAACCGGCCCCGCGCTACCAGCATCGTCAACGGCCGCGCCAGCAGCGTGCTGGCCAGCGCCATCAGCAACAGTCCGGAAAACGCCGCGGTGCTGATGATGCGCGCGTCCAGCAGCACGGTCAGCACCACCACCTCGACCAGGCCCTTGGTCTGCAGTAGCGTGCCCAGTGCCAGCGATTCGTGCCAGCCCATGCCGGCGCGGCGCGCGGGCAGCGCGACGCCGGCCATCTTGCCGGTGATCGCGATGACCAGCGACAGCAACGCGATCCACAGTGTCATCGGATTATCCAGCGAGATCTCGGTGCGCAGTCCGGCGGCCAGGAAAAAGAAGGGCAGCAGCACCACCACCGTGACCGGTTCGAGCTGCTGGCGCACACGCTGCGCTTCGCGTGCGGGCCATACCAGTCCGGCGACGAAGCCGCCCATCACATGGTGCAGCCCGGCCAACTCCCCCAGGAATGCAGACGCCAGCACCAGGAACAGCGCCATCGCCAGCAGCAGCTCGGTCTCCGGCGCGCGGCGGCGCAGCAGCCATGCCAGCGCGGGGCGCACTGCCAGGAACATGAACGCCAGGTAAGCACCGGCGCGGGCCGCCACGATGAGGCCGCTGGTGCCGTCCTGGCCGCCATGCTGCAGCAGCACCAGGGTCAGGAACAGCCACACCCAGGCATCGTTGACGGCCGCGCAGCGCAAGGCCAGCTGGCCCAGGCGGGTGCCGGTCAGGCGCATCTCGCGCAGCAGCGCACCCAGCACCGGCAGCGCCGTGACGGCGGTGCAGATGCCCATGGCGCAGGCAAACCAGTAGGGGCTGGCCAGTTCCCCCGCGACCGGCCAGCCGGCCGTGGTCATCCACCAGCCGGCAGCGGCCCCCAGCGCGAACGGCGCCGCAATGCTGCCCAGCGAGATCTGCAGGGTCGCGCGCCAGTGCGCGGGCACGCTGTCTTCGCGCAGGTGCAGGCCGGTCAGGAAGCAGAACAGCGTCACCGCCAGCCACTGCAGGCCGGACAGCATCGGCAGGCGATCAGGGCCGAACAGCGCGGTCCAGCCCTGCGGCGCCAGTTGCCCGAACACCGACGGCCCCAGCACGATGCCGGCCAGCACCTGCACACCGACCAGCGGAAACACCGAGCGCAGGCCGGCACCACGCCATAGCAGGTAGGGCAGGGCGACCACCAGCATCGCCTGCAGGAAGAAGATGCTGACCCCGTTCATGGGGCCAACCTGGCATGGCATGCGCCAACCGGCGCAACGTGTTCAGACATCGATTCAGGCATGGTTGATGGCAGCGGAGCCGCTCGGCACCAGCCGCCAGTAACGCGGGGCGGCGGGCATTTCCGGTGTGGTCACAGTATCAACGTCAGTGGTGCAGAGGGCCAGCACATGGCCGTCATGCATCCAGGTACAGGCATTGGCGTCCCGCGCGCACGCCCCTTCAAACGTCAGCGCATGGCCCAGCATGGTGGCGAACAGGCCGCTGCCGTGGCGCTTGAGCCCAGCTTCCTTGAGCGTCCAGGCATGCGCAAACCGATGCATGGTATCCGCTGGCGTCACGTGGCAGCCAAGCGTGGCGCGCTCGGCCTCGGTGGTGATTGCGCCAAAGAGTGCGTCGAGGCCCTTGCGTTGCCGCACGGGTTCCAGGTCGAGGCCAAGTGCATCGCTGCCCACCGCGCAGGCGATCAGGTCGCCGCTGTGCGAGATCGACAGTCTCGCCGCAACCGGGCCGCGGGCTTCGGGCGACGCATCTTCCCCGTCCGTCAGCGACCAGTCCTGCCAGCCGCCGCCGAAGGCCTGCGCCAGCAGCGTGCGGGCCAGCCAGCGGCCCGCCACGAACTGCGCGCGCCGCCGGGTTGCCTGCATCGCAGCCAGGCGCGCGTGCTCGCCTTCTGACATCCACGACCGCGCATCGGGTGCCTGCGTGGCAAGCGCTGCCACGCATCCAAGGTGCAGCCAGGCTGGCATTACTGCGCGATCTTGGCGTAGGTGCCCTTCAGCGCCACGCCCACCACCACCGCACCGGCGTGGCATTCATAGTCGGTTGCGCTCGCGACCTCGTTCTTCTTGTAGTAGCTGACGATGTCGATGACGGCATTGGCACCCTTGGACTTGGCCGTGTCCTGCAGAGCGATCAGTGCCGACAGCGCGGCCCAGCGGCAGCCGTCCTCGTCGCTCTTGCCCACGCCATTGGTCTTGCGGTTGGAGACGTCCGACTCCAGGCGCTCCAGCACCTTCGGCGTCTTCTGCCCGGCCAGGTAGAAGCGGAAGGAGTCGTCGAGCTTTTCCTTGGCTTCCGGCATGTTGAGCACTTCCTGCAGCGGCAGCATGTACTTGGTGTCGCGGGCCATCGCGGGGGTGGCGAGCAGGGCGCTGGCGCAGATCGTCAGGGCGACGGCGGAGAGAACGGGCTTCATAGATCTTCCTTTTTCTGGTTGGTATGCGGTTGGCAATCGAAAAAAGGACTTCAGTCTTCCCAACGGCGGAACACCAGCGATGTGTTGATGCCGCCAAAAGCGAAGTTGTTGCTCATTACGTAGTCTACCGCCAGCTCGCGCGGGGTCTGCATGATGTAGTCGAGGGGCGCGCAGCGCGGGTCGGGGCTGCTCAGGTTCAGCGTGGGCGCAAACCAGCCGTCCCGCATCATCTCGATGGTCATCCAGGCTTCGAGCGCGCCGCATGCGCCCAGAGTATGTCCCATGTAGCTCTTGAGCGAACTGACCGGCATGGCAGTGCCGAACACGGCATGCGTGGCGTGCGATTCGGCCACGTCACCGTGGTCGGTGGCGGTGCCGTGGGCGTTGACGTAGCCGATGCGGTCAGGTTCCAGGCCTGCGTCTTCCAGCGCCAGGTGCATTGCCACGGCCATGGTTTCGGCCTTGGGCTGGGTCACGTGCGCGCCATCGCTGTTGGTGCCGAAGCCGACGATCTCGGCCAGGATGCGCGCGCCGCGCGCCTGGGCGTGTTCCAGTTCCTCCAGCACCAGCGTGCCCGCGCCTTCGCCGAGCACCAGGCCGTCGCGAGCGCTGTCGAAGGGCCGCGGGGTGGCCTCCGGGGTGTCATTGCAGGTGCTGGTGGCAAAGAGCGTATCGAATACGGCCGCCTCGGTGGCATCGAGCTCTTCCGCGCCGCCCGCCAGCATCGCCACCTGGCGGCCGCTGCGGATGGCCTCGTAGGCGTAGCCGATGCCCTGGCTGCCCGAGGTGCAGGCGCTCGAGGTGGTCACGATGCGGCCGGTGATGCCGAAGAACACGCCGATATTGACCGCCGTGGTGTGGGGCATCATGCGGATATAGGTGGTCGCGCTGATGTCCTCGGTGGTGCGCTCGCTGCGCATGCGGCCGAAGTCGGCGACCGCCTCGGGCGTGCCGGTGGATGAGCCGTAGGCAATGCCAAGCCTGCCGCTGGCCAGCAGCGGGTCGCCGATGAGGCCCGCGTCCCGCAAGGCGGCTTCGCTGGCCAGCACCGACATCAGCGCCACCTTGCCCATCGAGCGGGTCGCCTTGCGCGTGTAGTGCGCGGGGAGCGTCAGCGGCGGCACGGGCGCGCCCAGCAGCGTGTTCAGGCCCTTGATGCCTTCCCAGTCCGGCATGCGCACCACGGCGCTGCGCCCGGACGACAGGAAGCCGCGCACGGATGCCCAGTCATTGCCCAGCGCGCAAACCGCGCCGGTTCCGGTTATGACGACGCGTTTCACCCGAACATCCCCCCGTTGACCGAAATCACCTGGCGCGTGATATAGCCCGCATCGGGCGACAGCAGGAAGGCCACGGTGGCGGCGACTTCGTCGGGCGTGCCCATGCGCCGCGCCGGGATCATGCGCAGCGCTTCGTCGCGCACGTGCTGCTCGACCATGTCGGTGTCGATCAGGCCGGGCGCCACGCAGTTGACGGTGATCGCGCGCTTGGCCAGTTCGATCGCCAGAGCCTTGGTGGCGCCGATGATGCCGGCCTTGGCCGCGCTGTAGTTGGCCTGGCCGCGGTTGCCTACCAGCCCTGACACCGACGATAGCGTGACGATGCGGCCCGGCTGGCGGCGCTGCACCATCGGCATCACCACCGGGTTGAGCACGTTGTAGAAGGCATCGAGGTTGGTATGCACCACCTCGTCCCATTCGGCGCCGGTCATGGCCGGGAAGGCCGCGTCGCGCGCCAGGCCCGCGTTGCACACCACGCCGTAGTAGCAGCCATGCGCGGCAATATCGGTCAGCAGCGCGCTGGCGGCGTCTTCACGGCGGGCCACGTCGAAGCACAGCACGCGGGATTTGCGCCCGCATGCCCGCACCGCGTCGGCGACGGAGTCGGCCTCGTCGCGGCGTGAGCGGCAGTGCACCACCACGTCATAGCCATCGCGGGCCAACCGCAGGGCAATGGCGCGGCCGATGCCGCGGGACGAACCCGTGACCAGCACGGTCGGATTACTCATGGCTGTTGTCCTTGCAGAAAGGCCTGCGCATCCGCAGGCTGGAACACGGAGACATTGGCGCGGGCGACCTCGCGGCCGTCCAGTGCCAGGCGGCAGGCAAACTGGCCCAGGCCGTTGTCCCCGATCAGTTCGGCGCGCACGCTGATGGTCAGCTCGCTGCCGATCGGGAAAGCCGGCACGTCGCACTCATAGCGGCGCGAGCCCAGCAGGAAGCCGATGCCGGGCGCGCGGCCGGCGCGCCGGTCGCGCATGCCCGCCCAGGCGGCGATGGCCTGCGCCATGTATTCGATGCCGACCCAGCCGGGCATACCGGCCGCATTGGTGAAGAGTTGCGCGGGCTGCACCGTGGCGCGCGCTGTGCAGCCTTCGTCGTCGGCATGCACCAGCGCGTCGAGCAGCAGCATGGCGCCGCCGTGGGGCACCACCTCGGCAATGGGTGGCAGGGTATCCAGGTCTTGCATGCTTATCCCTCCCCCAGCACCAGTACGCCGTTGCTGCCGCCAAAGGCAAACGACAGGCTCATCACGTGGCGCGGCGCGCGCCCAAGCGCGCTGCCCGGCCCAGCCACATTCAGCGGCGGCAGCGCCGCATCGGCCACACCGTCCCACCAGTGCGGCGGCAGCTGGCCGTGCGGGTTGCCGGCGAGGGTCAGCCACATCAGGGCGGCTTCGATGGCACCGGCCGCGCCAAGCGTGTGCGCGGTCAGCGGTTTGGTGGAGCTGACTGGCACCTCGTGGCCCAGCACGGCGGCAACGGCATGGGCTTCCATCACGTCGTTGGCGGGGGTCGCGGTGCCATGCAGGTTGACGTAGTCGATCGCCTGCGCACCGATGCCGGCACGCGCCAGCGCCTGCCGCATGGCCAGTTGCGCGCCCTTGCCCTGCGGGTCGGGCGCGGACATGTGGTAGGCGTCGGACGATTCGCCCCAGCCGGCCAGGCGCACCGGCCCGGCTTCGCGCGACATCACGAACAGCGCCGCGCCTTCGCCGATATTGATGCCGTTGCGGTTGGCCGACAGAGGATTGCAACGCGCGGTGCTGACCGATTCCAGCGAGGAAAAGCCGGCCACGGTAAAGGCGCACAGTGTATCGACGCCGCCGGCCAGAACCACGTCCGCCAGCCCGTGGCGCAGCATCCGCGCGCCCGCCGCCAGCGCTTTCGCGCTGGACGAACAGGCGGTCGAGATTGTGTATGCAGGTCCGGTGGTACCCAAGGTGGCGGCGAGAAAGCCGGCGGGCGAGCCGAGTTCCTGCTGGCCGTAGTGGTAGCCAGGTGGTAACGCGCCGATGCTTGCCAGTGCCCGCATCGCCAGCTCGGCTTCACGCATGCCCGAGGTGCTGGTGCCCAGCACCACCGCCACCCGGGCGGGGCCGACGCTGGCGATGGCAGTGTCCACAGCCGGGCGCACCTGGACCAGCGCGTCAAGCAGCAGGGCGTTGTTGCGGCTGCGATGGCGCGGATCGGCATGCGCGGGCACGGCATCGTCGGCAAGGTCGCTGACCGTGCCGAGCAGCAGCGGGCGGCCCGGGCTGTAGCGGTCGGTGACTTCGCCGGCCGTCGGTGCGCCGGTTTGCCACATGGCTGCGCGCACCGCGTCCTGGCCGCGCCCGAGCGCGCAGCGGATGCCGACGGTATTAAGGTATGCCGTCATGCCGAACCACCTGCGTTCACGTTCGCCTCGGCGGGCAAGTTGCGAATGGTCAGCCGGTAGCCGTCGCGGTGCTGCACGAACAGCGTGGTGACAACATCCGGGTAGCGGATCTCCGCCACGGTTTCGCTGCCCTGGCGCAACTGGCGCAGCGTGGGCGTCGCATCGAAGCTCCAGCCCGCGGGCAGGGCGGCGCGGACCGCCGCGGCCGGCCACAGCGTCAGCTGCAGGTCGCTCAGGATGCGTTCGGGCTGCAGCTCGGCCGGCGCCCAGGGCGCGCGCGATACCTGCAGCGTGGTGCCGTCCCAGTCCAGCCGCGCCAGCACCTGCCCGCCGCCGACGGCGGCCAGGCGCGTGTGCGCGGCATCGGCTTCGAGCAGCGCCAGCAGTTCGCGGCGCTCGGTGCGGCCCAGCACGGTGAACTCGACCGTGATGTGCTGCTGCAGCTTCAGCTCCCGCTGCAGCGATGCCGGCGGCAGGCGCAGCAGCGCGGTGGCGCCGGCGGCCGGCACCGTGCGTTCGGGAGCGGAGCCGGGCGCGGCACAGCCCGCTGCCATGGCAGCAGCCAATGCCAGCGCGGACAAGGTGGCGCGGGTCATCTGACGTTGCAGAATTCTTCCAGCACCGCCAGCCGGCGGCGCGGTTCGGCGACGAAGGGATTGTCGCGGTCCCACGCGTATCCGGCCAGGATCGCCGAGATCATTTCGCGGATTTCCGACGTGGCGTTGGGATGGAAGATCAGCGTCTGGAAGCGGCCTTCATACCAGGCTTCGACAAAGACGCGGAAGCAGTCCACGCCGGCCTTGAGCGGCCGTGCGAAGTCCTGCTCCCAGTCCACGGCCTCGCCGGCGAGCTGGCGCACCAGGCATTGCGCGGCCAGGCTGGCGGACTTGAAGGCGATGGTGACGCCGGACGAGAACACCGGGTCCAGGAATTCGCCGGCGTTGCCGAGCAGCGCGTAGCCGTTGCCCCACAACGATTTCACGTTGGCCGAATAGCCCGCGATCTGGCGCGCGGGGGTGTCCCACTGCGCGTTGGCCAGCAGCTTCGCCAGGCCGGGCTCTTCGGCCACCAGCGCCTGCAGCCGTTCGGTCTCGCTGCCGGTGTAGCGGTCCAGGAACGCCTTCTCCGCCACCACGCCCTGCGAGCAATGGCCGTCGGAGAACGGGATGGTCCAGTACCAGACATTCTGGTGCTGCGGATGCACGCTGATCAGGATCTTGTTGCGGTCGAAGGTGCCGGTGGGGATGCGGTCTTCCACGTGCGTGAAGATCGCGCTGCGCACCGGGAAGCCCGACGGCGTTTCCAGCTGCAGCAGGCGTGGCAGGATGCGGCCAAAGCCCGAGGCATCGAGCAGGAACCTGGCGCGCACCTTGTACTGGCTGCCGTCCGGCGCGCGCACGGTGACTTCCGGCTGCGTGCCGCTGACGTCGACGTCTTCCACCAGGTGCGAGAAGCGCACCTCGGCACCCTGGCGCGCGGCCTCGCGGATCAGCACGTCGTCAAAGCGCGCGCGTTGCACCTGGTAGGTGGTGCCCCAACCGGGTGAGAACTTCTCGCGGAAGTCGAAGGCGGTCTGCTGCGTGCCGCGCGAGAAGGCGGCGCCGTTCTTGTACTGGAAGCCCGCCTCCACCACCGCGCGCAGCATGCCGGCTTCTTCGATATAGGCCATGCTCTGCGGCAGCAGGCTTTCTCCGATCGAGAAGCGCGGGAAGGTTTCTTTTTCGATCACCAACACCGGAATCCCGTGCTTGCGCAGCAAGCCGGCAGCGACCGAGCCCGCTGGCCCTGCGCCGATGATGACGACATCCGTGGTTTCCGTTTTCATATGCTTCAAGCTCCGATTCTTGGGATTGCAGGTTGGGGGCGCGAATCCTTGCGGTCAGTGCCTGTCATGCGCATCGCCCGCCGGTGCCGGCGGGCGGAACCACGGCGACAGCATCCAGACCGCGCCGACGCCAGCCAGCATGGTGACGCCGAACGCATGCAGCGCCGGCGTTGACGATAGCGCCAGCAGGCCGAAAGCCAGCAGGGTGCTGGCCGCGCCCAGCGCGATCGCGGTCCACGACACGCCATCGCCGGGGTGTTCCAGCAGGAAGATGCCATAGTCGACACCGACGCCCAGCAGCAGTGCCAGGGCCAGCACCGGGAACAACTGCAGCGGCACCTGCATCCAGCCCAGCAGCGCCACGCTGAACAGTGCCGCGAGCAAGGTCGGCACCAGCGCGCGCCACGCGGCGCGGCCGTAGCGCCACGCCAGCAGCACGCTGACCGCGCCGGCGCCGGCCAGCAGCAGCCATGTCATCAGCACGCGGTAATGGTGCAGCAAGCCCGACAGGTCCGCCACCCGGTCGACCCATTCGACTCCCGCCACGCCGGCAACGGCAGCCCGCACCTTCGGCATAGTGTTCGGGTCGTCCAGGCCGCGCAGCAGCATCACGCTGGCATAGTTGCCGTTCTTGCCGCCCTTGTCCTGGCCCAGCCAGAGGTGGCGCAAGGCCTCCGAGACAGGATGCGCCAGCCACGCCTGCAGGGTCAGCACATCTTGCGGGCCTGCCACGCCGGGTGTTGCAGCGGTGCCAGATGACCCTGTCATCTGCGCGATGCGCTCACGCACCTGTGCCTCCAGCGGTGCGGCCAACGCCGCATCGGCCCGCTGGCGTGCCGCTGAGGGCACCCAGTCCGACAGCGCGACAAAACCACCTAGTTTACCCTGCGCCACGATGCCCGCCAGTGCCGCCTTGGAGGCTTCCTCGCGCTGCAGCACCTGGTCGGCAGAGGCGCCGCGCACCAGCAGGAACTGCGCGGGGCTGGGGCTGCCGAGCAGGCGGCCGGCGGTGCGTTGCGCCTCGATCAGCGCGGGCGGCGAGCTTTGCAGCTGGCGCACGTCGTCGACCACTTTCACCTGCAACAGGCCAGGCACGATAAAGGCTGCCAGCACCGCGGCCAGCAGCGCCGTGCGGCGGTCGGCGCGCACGCGCGGCCAGCGTGCCAGGCTGTCGGCCAGCCACGCAGACAGCCGCGTGGGCCGCAGGCTGCCGCAGTCGAGCAGCGGAAACCACAGCACCACGGTCAGGAATGCGGCCAGCAGGCCCACGGCCGAGAACAGCGCCATCTGTCGCAGACCCGGGAACGGCGCAATGCCCAGCGCCAGGTAGGCGACGACGCTGGTGGAAAGCGCCAGCGTCATGCCGGGCAGCAGCAGGCGCATCACGCCTGCCGGCGTGCGCCGGCCATCGGCCTGGCGGGTCACGAAGTAGTGGATGCCGTAGTCTTCGGCCACGCCTACCAGGCTGGCGCCGAATACCAGTGTGATCAGGTGCACGCGCTCGAACACGATGCCGGTCACGGAGATCGCTGCGGCGGTGCCGATCAAGAGCGACAGCGCCACCAGCACGATCGGGCGCAGCGAGCGGAAGGCCAGCCATACCAGCAGCAGCACCGCAGCCAGCGAGCCCAGGCCGATCACGTTCATCTCGAAGCTGGCCTGCGCCGCGGCCGCTTCCGCATGCAGCGGGATGCCTGCCATCACCACGCGCACCGCGTCCTGCCCGGCGCGCGCGCTGGTGTCGGCGCGCGCCAGCAGGTCGCCATAATCGGTATCGCCGCTGACCGAGAATGCGGGCTTGTTGATGCGGTAGGTCAGCAGCACCCAGTGCAGGCCTTCGGCGGAGAAGGCCGGCAAGCCGTCGCGCTCGCGCACGCGGGTCAGGTCGGCGCGTGACAGCCACCAGTCCTGCCACAGCCCGAGCGGGTCGGTCGACCAGCCCGACAGGCTGGTGCCGGCAGTGAACTGGTACAGCCGCGCCAGCGCCTGCTGCGCCAGCGTATCCGCATCGGCGTGGCCAAGCATGGCGCGCTGGCTGTCGGTCAGCAGGTGGTCGCGCCACGGCCGGTAGAACGCCAGCGCGGCATCGAAGTCGAACGCGGCGATCCTGTCGACCGGGCGCAGCAGCTCGGGATGCGCGCCGGTGGCCTGGCCGAAGCGCTGTGCGGCGGTCCTGGCCTGCTGCCAGTCGGGCGCGCCGACCAGCACGATGATCTCGCGCGAGACCCCGTCGGCCAGCTGGCGCAGCACGCGGTCGGCGGTGGCGGTGCGCTCGCTGCCGGGCAACAGCGCCATCACATCGGTATCGATGCGCGCGCTGCGCCAGAAGCTGGCCTGGTGCAGCGCCAGCCCGACAACGATCACCAGCCAGCCCAGCGCCAGCACGCGCGCAAGCGGCGCCATGCCCGCCGCGGCGCGGGCCCCGTTGGCTGCGCGGTTGGCCGAATCACTCAAAGCGCTGGGCCTCCGCGGCGGAAAGGCGCGGCGCGGCCACCGGCTCGATCAACCGGATCCGGGTGGCATCGCCGCCGGCCTCTTCCAGCCGGATGCTGCGCACATAGCGGTCGCCGGTGAGTTCAATGCGCGCAAAGGCGCGGCGGATGCCGCTGTCGGTCGGCGTCAGCGTCAGCGCCCAACCGTCCTTGCCTGCCAGCCGCGCGTCGATCGCAAAGCGCGCCGACAGCGCCGACAGGTCGCCCCGCAGCACCGCGATCATCGATTCGCCGACCACGCGCATGGCCGGCTGCGCGTCTGCCGCCAGGCGCTGCTGCACCTGGCCATCGGCGCCGCGCACCACCAGCTGCGTGGGCGTGACCACCAGGCTCGACACGATCGGCTCGCGCGTGGTCCAGGCGAGGCCGCGTTCGCGCGCCAGCACGAAGTCGCCGCGCGACACCAGTGGATTGGTAAAGCCGGCCAGCTGGCGCTGCTGTTCGAAGCGGCCGCGGATCACCGGCGCATCAGCCAGCCGCGCCGCGATGGCGCCCAGCGTGTCGGCGCCTTGTGCCGGCAGCGCCGGCAGGCAGGCGGCCAGCGCAAGGGCGGCCAGCAAGGTGCGGCGCTTCATGGCTGCACCCCCAGGCGCTCCCACAGCACTGGCGGACACTCGTAGCACATCTCGCCGTTGCGCATATCCACTGCCACTTGCACCGAATAGCCCTTGGACAGGCGCTCGCCGGTCGCAGCATCGCGCAGCATGTAGTCGATCTTGAGGCGGTTCTCCCATTCGACGATGGTGGCGCGCACGGTCACGGTCTGGCCGTAGACCAGCGGGCGCACATAGCGCAGGCGCAGGTCGACCACCGGCCAGGCATAGCCGGAATCACGCATGGCGGGATAGTCGTAGCCAAAGCGCGCCAGCAGCGCGCAGCGCGCCTGCTCCAGGTAGCGCACATAGTTGCCGTGCCACACCACGTCCATCGGGTCGAGGTCGTGGAAGGCGGGGCTCAGTGTGATCTCGTGGCTGAGGTCTGGGGTCATGGCACGGTAGGTTTTCGATCAATGGCTCAGCGCGCCCGCCCGGCGGTGGCGTCGGGGTCGGCCCAGAAATCGTAGAAGTTGAACCAGTCATAGGGAGACAGCACCAGCAGTTCGGCCAGCCAGTCGGCATAGGCGCGGGCATAGCCGGCCAGCGCCTCGGCGCGGCCGGCGCGCGGCAGGCGCACGGTGCGCGCCAGTTCGGTAAAGCGCAGCAGGTGGCCGTCGCCGTGGC
This sequence comes from Cupriavidus sp. GA3-3, assembly GCF_000389805.1. Lineage (NCBI taxonomy): Bacteria > Pseudomonadati > Pseudomonadota > Betaproteobacteria > Burkholderiales > Burkholderiaceae > Cupriavidus > Cupriavidus sp. GA3-3. The sequence goes on along the minus strand of NZ_KB944482.1, from coordinate 486,899 downwards.
GGATGCAGCCCATCGCGAACAGCGGGCAGTCCATCAGCGCGGCCAGCACGTACGGGCCTACAGGGAAGCGCGCCGGCGCGCCCAGGAACGGGATTCTGACGGCGCGTCCGCCATGGGCGGGGGCGCGGTCGCCGGCAATGGCGACAAACTCGCCGGCGCGGATCTTGTCGGCCAGCTCCTGCGCAGTGGCCGGCGAGATCTCGTCGACCTGGTACAGCTGCAGCGTGGCGCCGGGATCGATGCGGGACAGGATGCGGTTGAAGCGCTGCGCATGCGCGGTATGCACCAGCACCGTCAGGCGCAGGCCGCGGCGATGGCGCGCCAGCACGCGGCACAGCTCCAGGCAGCCCATATGGGCAGTGACGATGATGCCGCCCTGGCCGCTTTCGATCTGGCGCAGCATCACCTCTGCGCCTTCGCGCGTGACGTTGCCGAAGGCATAGCGCCCGCCGATCGCCAGCAGCTTGTCGAGCAGCGTGTCGGCGAACGCATACAGGTGGCGTAGCGTACTGCGTGCGCCGGGCCCGGTGCCAGCCGCTCCGGTCACCCGGTGTACGCGGCGCAGGTAGTCGAGAGAGGCCCGGCGTGCGGCGCTATGCGTCAGCCAGTAGTAGGTGACCACGGGGTACAGCACTGCGCGGAACGCCAGGCGGCCGAACAGGCGATGGATCGCGTACAGGCACCAGACTCCCCACACGCAGGTGGCTTCGCCGATGCGGCTCCAGTGGCGCGCGGCAGTGGTGGTGGCCGGCGCCGCGCCAGGTGCGGTCATGCTCATGCCAGCTTGCGTCCTATCAGCGCCGGCAGGCGGCGCAGCATGCCGAAGAACAGGCGCGTGTGCATCCAGGAAATGCGCAGGTTGTCGCGCCAGACCCGGAAGTGCGAGACGCCATCGCTGGGGTAGGTCACGGGCGTTGGGATATTGATGATGCGCACCCCGCGCCAGACCAGCCGCACCAGGATCTCGATATCGAATTCCATGCGCGGGCCGATCCGCGCCGCGCGCGTCACTGGCACCACGTCAGCCAGCGGGTAGACCCGCAGCCCGCACATCGAATCGCGCACCGCGAACGACAGCGTGTGGATCCAGACCCATACATGGGTCAGATAGCGCCCGATCCGGCGCCCGCGCGGCACCGAGGCATCGTAGACCGGGTTGCCGCACACCATGGCCGCCGGATGCCGTTGTGCCATGTCGAGAAAGGCGGGAATGCAGCCGGCGTCGTGCTGGCCGTCCGCGTCGATCTGCAGTGCGTGGGTGTAGCCGGCGCGCCAGGCGGCCTCGAAACCGGCGGTCACGGCTGCGCCCTTGCCCTGGTTGTGTTCGAGCCTGACCAGCGTGACGCGGCCCGCGGTGCGGCCATCGTGGCGCGCGGCGAGCTCGCGCAGCACGGCTGCGCATGCGGGGCTGCTGCCGTCGTCGACGAGCAGGCACGGCACCGGATGGGATAGGATCGCATCGACCATGGCGCCGATGGCGCGCTCGTGGTTGTAGACCGGCACCAACACCACGGGCCGGAAGGCGTCAACCATGTTCGCTCCTGAAGACGATGCGGCCGCTGGCATGCGGACCCGATGCCGAGGTCAGGCGGAATGCCAGCGCCAGTCTGGCCGGCTGCCATTCCAGGTCCAGCCGCACCTGGCTGCCGGGCCGGATGATGCCCTGGAACTTGAGCACGTCCAGGCGCAGGAAACGCTCGCGCGGCGGCACCGGCAGTCGCTGCGGCGCCAGCGCCATGGCCCAGTCGACCTGCGCCACGCCGGGCACGATCGGCGTGCCGGGAAAATGTCCGTCGAAGACAGCCAGGTGCGCGCCGACATCGAGCATGGCCGCGGCGGCGTGCTCGCTGCTTTCGATCCAGATCGCGCGCGGCAGGGTCTGGCGGAACAGGTCTCGCAACAGAACTTCGGTGGTCTTGCCCTGCGCGTTGCACGGCAGCGCCTCGGTCGCCAGGTGCCAGCGCCGCGGGTGGGCCAGCGGATCCACGGAACCGGCCAGCGTTGCCCTCAATGTGACGACCAATGCCGCGCGGCCTGCATCGGCCAGCATGGCGGCGCCGCCCTCGTTCAGCACCACGGCAGCGGCCACGCGCGTGCCAACATCCAGGTCCACCAGCACCACGCGCGCCTCCTGCACCAGTGGTGATGCTGCCAGCGCCTGCTCGATGCGGGTCAGCGAGACGCGCTTTTCTTCAATCTTGGCCACGCGGTCGGCGCGGCCGGCCAGCACGAAGCCGTCTTCGCCGTCGGCCAGCGCCCGGTCCGCGCAGAGATGCCAGCCATCGTCGGGCAGGTGCGCGGAGCGCACCGCCAGGATGCCGTCCTGCAGGCGCCAGGCCACGCCGGGCAGGGGCGTCCAGCGCTCCTGCTGGTGCGCGCGCTGGCGCCAGGCGATGCCGCCGGTTTCGGAACTGCCGAATACTTCGATGGGCGATTGCCCGAGGTGGCGCAACGCGTCCTCGGCCGCGGACTGCGGCAACGGCCCACCCGAAGAGAACAGCGCGCACACTGCGGCCCGCGCCGCAGTCCAGTCCACGGATTCAGGCATGCGGCGCAGGTGTGCCGGGCTGCTGACCAGTACTACGGGAGCATCGCCGCAAGCCGCAACCACTTCCTCATGGAAGGCAAGCCGCGCGTGCGGCAGGGCGCGGCCGGCTGCCAGCGGCCAAAGCACGCAGAACAGCAGGCCGTAGATGTGCTGGTGCGAGACCGTGGTCAGCAGCCGCACATGGCGCGGTAGCTGCGTGCCGAATGCCATCTGCAGCGCGCGGGTTTCGGCATCGAGCTGTGCCAGCCGCTTGTGGATGGCCTCGGGCGTGCCGGTCGAGCCAGACGTGAACAGCGTGATGGAGGTGGCGGGCGGCAGCAGCGGCCAGTCGCCGGCCTCGCCGTCAGCGTCTTGCGGCGGCTGCAATCCTTGCGGCAACTCGCCGGCCCAGCCGTCGGTATGCGCGCGTAGCGCCTGCAACGTATCGGGGCGCATGTCGCCGGGCAGCACCACGTGCTTGCCCGCATGCCAGGCGCCGAGCAGCGCGGCAGCAAAGTCCGGGGTCGATTCGAGATAGATAGCCCAGCGCTCGCCGGGTGCCGCGGCAAAGGCCGCGCGCCATGCGGCCGCGCGCGCCAGCAGGCGCGCTGCATCGTCATCGGCCTCACCGCTTGCGTTGCGGCGGGCGAGCGCGGCCATCGCGCCACGGATTCCCGGCCACTCAGTCATGCCGGCCTCCCGCCATGACCTGCCGGCGCACCAGCCACTCGCCGGCGAACATGGCGCCGGTCAGCACGTAGGCAATGACGCCGTTGTATAGCGCCCAGACCCGGTCACTCGCAAACAGTGCCGTGCCGGTTGCCAGGGTGCCGTTGACGCTGAAGAACAGGCACCATGCGACAGTGACCTTGCGCGTGTAGGACACGCCCGACGGCGGCAGCGCCGGCTCGCGCAGCCGCGCGATGCGCTCCACCACGCTGGGCGGACGCCAAAGGCTCCAGCCGAACACGGCCAGCAGCACCGCATTGACCAGCGCCGGGTACAGCTTGAGCGGCATCGCCTCGCCGGAGGCGAACACCGCCAGCGCGAGCGCGGCCGCGGCCAGCGCCAGTGGCCGCCACCCCGCGTGCCGCACGGCGGCCAGGCGCAGTGCCAGCAGCGCGACCAGCAGCAGCGCCACCATGCGCGGCGGCCAGTATTGCAGGCCGACGTAGACTGCGACCGGGTAGCACAGCATCAGCGCGCCCAAGGCCCAGGAGCGCCACGCCATCAGGCCGTCGCAGCGGAATCGGAGTCGATCAGCAGCGCCAGTGCCTGTACCACATCCTGGATGGTACGCACGGACTTGAACTGCTCGGGCTTGAGGGGTTTGTCCAGCATCGGCTTGAGCTTGACCAGCAGGTCCACCGCGTCGATGCTGTCGATGTCCAGGTCCTCGTAAAGCCGGGCTTCCGGCCGGATGCGGTCCGCTTCGATTTCAAAGGAGTCCTGCAGGACTGCTGAAACGCGCGCAAAGATTTCGTCGTGGGTCATGGCCATGCCTACTAGCTTGAAGGGGTCAGGGTACTCGGTGGGCGCCTCAGGCGGCCTGTTCGGCGCGATGCGCGGTCACGAAGGCCGCCAGCGCCGCAACGCTGGCAAAGCGTCCGCGCACCACTTCCTTGTCGCCGCTCATGGAGACGCCGAAGCGCTTCTGCAGTGCCAGGCCGAGCTCGAGTGCATCGATCGAATCCAGGCCCAGGCCCTCGACGAACAACGGCGCATCGGTATCGATGTCGTCGGGCGCCATTTCCTCAAGCGACAGCGACGAGACGATCAGTTCTTTGATTTCTTGTTCAAGCGCCTTCACGGCGTATCTCCCTGGAAAAATAGTTGGTCAATGCCAGCGTGACTGCGCGTACAGCCATGGCGTCGTTGGTACCAGCGATGCCGGATCCAGCCAGTTGCCGGGGGTCGAGGTCTTCGCGCACCTCGATGACGTAGCGCGGCCGGCGTACCGGCACGCGGTACCACTTGTCGCCCTTGCGCAGCATGGGCGGCTCGCAGCGGATGATCACCGGCGTCAGCGCAATGCCGCCGCGCACCGCGATGTTGGCGGCGCCGCGCTGCAGCCGCAAGCTGCCATCGGCTGGCGTGCGCGTGCCCTCCGGAAAAATCACCAGGTTATTGCCCGCGCGCAGCGAAGTGATGCAGCCCTGCACCATGGCCGCACCGGAATCGTTCTGCACATAGCCGGTGGCCAGCACCGGCCCGCGCGTGAACGGGTTACGTGCCAGGCTGGCCTTGACCACGCAGTCGGCGCGGCGCGTCAGCGCGATCAGGAAGATCACGTCGATCAGCGACGGATGGTTGGCGACGATCAGCAGCCCCTGGCGCCGCAGCCGTTGCGCGTTTCGCACCTCATAGCGGATCACGCCCACGGTACACATCAGCCACAGGAAAAGCCGGAACGCGTAGTGAATCACATCCTTGCAGACGCGCTGGCGCCGCACCGCGCTCCAGAGCGCCAGCGTCAGCACCGGAAACACCAGCACGCGCAGCACCAGCCCGCCCAGCCCGAACCCGGAAAAGCACAGGCCGGTGGCGCAGACGCGCCAGGCGCGATTGAGGCGCTCAACCATGGCGCTGCCACTGCCAGGTTGCGCTCTCGCCCCGATGGCGCAGCTGGGCGTCGCCGGCCAGCACGAAGCGCAGCACCTCGAGGCCGTGGGGCAACCGTGGCGCCGGTGCAGCGGCGGGCTCGTCTGCCAGTGCAAGCGTGTACCAGGGCTCGTCCGCGCGCGGGGCGCCGATGCGCCAGCACCAGCTGTACAGGCAGCCGGGCTCGTCCTCGAACGCGGCATAGGGCGTTGCCACCGGCGCGTCGTAGTTGACCAGCATGACTTCGGGCGCACCGTCGGCCAGCAAGCTGCACGCTTCCAGCACGGCCGTCTCCACGGTGTCCCGTCCGGCGGACAGCGCTTGCAGGTTGCCCGTATCGGCCAGGTCTATCGAGCGCACTGCGCCAATAGCGTTGTGCACCGCCAAGCCGAACGCGGTCGGCGACAGCGGCTCGCCGGCTGCCAGTTCCGTGAGCATCGTCACCAGCCGGCCGGTATCTCCGTGGCGCGAGGCAAAGACCGCGGGGACCCTGCTATTCCCGACATCGCCTGGCGCGCAAGCATAGGCCGACGCCAACGCCACGCGACCCAGCAGGGGCAGGCGGCGGCGCAGCATCGCGGCCATTTCCGGCAAGGCCGGGGCCTGCGCCTGTGGCGCTGGCAGGTGCGGGGCGGCGCTCCACGTGCGCCAGTCAGCCGGCGTCTGCAGGCCGTCGGCCCAGGCCGACCAGGCACGAATGCCAAAGGCCAGCGCCGCGCTGCGGTTGTCCCCGGCGGTGCCCGCCTTCATGCCCGCCCGCCTTTTGCGCAAACCGGGCGCCCGAGCGCCGCCGACGCGCCGTGCTGGCGGTCTGGGGCGGAAAGGCAGGTATGGCGATTCATGATTCTGGCGGGAAAAATCAATGGTGAAAGAGTGGCATTTTGGCGGGCGTCATTTTACTCAGTTCGCTGCCGGCGGAATGTCAAAAATGTTGCTGTTGTGGCGAAAATGCTTATTTTCCGTTCCCTGGCCCTCAAATGGGCGACTCGCCTTGGCACATCTGGAATGTCTTAGTCATTTCGGTAAAAAATCCTTGCTAAGCTTGCCCAGTATCTTGCTCAGTACCGCTCCCAGGCATTGCAGCGAACGGAATAAGGTTGGCGGGTGTTCACAATTCCCCTGTCCGCATATATCCCAATCACGTTCGCCGATTCTTTCTGCAGATGGCCGGCAATAAATCGGGGAGTATCGGCGAATTTCCCCGGCTGTTCTCTGGCGGCGCCAGCATGCCAGACCCGGAAGCGGCAGAATGTGGGATTGTGATCACAACTGGCCAGTCCGTTCAGTCCGGCCTGACCACCGCGACGCCATCCCACCCCACCCAAGGAGCCACCATGCCCGCCACCACCATGCCCTACCGCCGCCTCGGCGCCAGCAACCTGCGCGTTTCGGCACTTTGCCTGGGCACCATGATGTTCGCCGACCAGACCGATGCGGCCGAAGCCGCCCGCATCGTCGCCAGCGCGCGCGACCACGGCGTGAACTTCATCGACACCGCCGACGTGTATACCAAGGGCGCGTCGGAGCAGATGGTCGGGCGCCTGCTGACCGCCAGCCGCCACGACTGGGTACTTGCCACCAAGCTGGGCAACGCGATGCAGGCGGCGCCCAATCACGGGCACTATTCGCGGACCTGGATCCTGCGCGCGGTGGAGGACAGCCTGCACCGGCTGGCGACGGACTACATCGACATTCTCTATCTGCACCGCGATTATCCCGGCGCGAACCTGGAAGAGGCGGTGCGGGCAATGGGCGACCTGGTGCGCAGCGGCAAGATCCGCTACTGGGCGGTGTCGAACTTCCGCGGCTGGCGCATCGCGGAGATCGCACGGCTGTGCGGCGAGCTGGGCGTGCCGCGCCCGGTGGCATGCCAGCCCTATTACAACCTGCTGAACCGGATGCCGGAGGTGGAGATCCTGCCGGCATGCGAGCACTACGGGCTGGGCGTGGTGCCCTACAGCCCGGTGGCGCGCGGCGTGCTGACCGGCAAGTACGCGCCCGGGCAGGCACCGGGCGAGGGTACGCGCGCCGGCCGCGCAGACCGCCGCATGATGGAAACCGAGTTCCGTGAAGAGTCGCTGCTGATTGCACAGCAGCTCAAGGCCCATGCCGAAGGGCGCGGGCTGACCCCGGGCCAGTTCGCCACGGCGTGGGTGCTGGCCAACCCGATTATCTCGTCGGTCATTGCCGGTCCGCGCACGCTCGCGCAATTCGAGGACTACCTGGGCGCGCCCGCTGCCGTCATCACGCCCGAGGAAGAATCGATGGTCGATGCGCTGGTGTCGCCGGGCCATGCCTCGACGCACGGCTACAACGACCCGGGCTATCCGTTCGGGGGGCGGCCCGTGGCACGCGCGCAGGCAGCCTGATGACCGTTTCGGACAGGGGCGCAATGTGGCTCAGGCGCTGCCTGGAGTGATGCCTGTATGCAACGGCACAATGCCCGCGCGTGCGCTTGCTGCAGGCTGCCTTTACTCCTACTAATATCAAGACAGGCGGCGCGCGGCGTGCGCGCGCCGCGAGAACATTGCGCTTCGAGCCGGTGCATGACAGCCCCTGCGCGCTGCATCGGCCCAACAGGGAAGCCCAAACGTGTCGCGTCGTGGCTGGATCTTCGCTGGCTTGGCGGTCGCCCTTGGTGGGGGCGCCTATGTTGTGTACAGCTTTGTCGCAAGCGAAGTGCACAACTCGCACTTGCAGGCGCGGCTGATCGGCAGCCTGGGGCAGCGGCTGACATTCGAGATCCTGCCGGGCGCCAGCGACAGCATCCGTTTCCCGCATTCCGGGCCCTATGACGCCCGCATGGGCTACGGCCAGGTGCCACTGTTCGCGCAGCGGCTGGAGCAGCGCGGCTACGTTCCCGCCGAACAGGCGCGCATGTCGCCCGAGATGGTGCGGCTGATCGACGAAGGCCTGTTCACGCCCTACCGCGAGAAGAACCAGGCGGGCCTGCTGCTGCGCGACTGCAACGGGCTGACGCTGGCGTTCGAGCGTTATCCGCAGCGCCAGTACGCGGACTTCGGCACGGTGCCGCCGCTGCTGGTGAGCGCCTTGCTCTATGTCGAGAACCAGGGCCTGCTCAACCCGGAATACCCCAATATGAACCCGGCGCTGGACTGGCGCCGGCTGTCGCGCGCGGTGCTCGACCAGGTGATCCGGCTTGCCGACAAGTCGCATGACGCGCCCGGCGGCAGCACGCTGGCCACGCAGATCGAGAAATACCGGCACTCGCCCGAAGGGCGCACCGCATCGATCCCGGAGAAATTCCGCCAGATGGCGTCGGCGTCGCTGCGTGCCTACCTGGACGGCCCCGACACCCAGCGCGCGCGCGAGCGCATCGTGGTCGACTACCTGAACACGGTGCCGCTGTCGGCGCGCGCCGGCTTCGGCGAGATCAACGGCATCGGCGATGGGCTCTGGGTCTGGTATGGCGAGGACTTCGGCGAGGTCAACCGGCTGCTCAAGGGACTGGACCAGCACGCGCCCGAGCCGCGCCAGGCGCAGGCCTTCAAGCGCGCACTGTCGCTGATCATCTCGCAGCGCCGCCCGTCCTACCACCTGCGCCGCGACGACACCAACCTGGATGCGCTGACCGGCAGCTACCTGCGCCTGCTGGCGGCCAACAACGTCATCACCGCCGAGCTGCGCGACGTAGCGCTGGCGCAGCCGCTGGACAAGGCCGCGCCACCCCAGAGCCCGCCGCAGGAGCCCTTTGTCACGCGCAAGGCCGTCAACCGGGTGCGTGCCGATATCACCCGGCTCACCGGGGTGGAGAGCCGCTACGACATGGACCGGCTCGACCTGACCGTGGACAGCACCGTCAACCGCGAGGCGCAGCGCATCGTCACCGAAACGCTGCAGCGCGTGAACAACAAGGCCGATGCGCGCGCCATGGGCCTGTACGGCCACAACCTGCTGCGCGACCACGACGACCCGTCGAAACTGATGACGAGCTTCACGCTGTATGAGCGCGTGGGCAATGCCAGCGTGGTGCGGATCCAGGCCGACAATATCGACCAGCCCTTTGATATCAACAGCGGCGCGCGCCTGAACCTGGGTTCCACGGCCAAGCTGCGCACGCTGGTGACCTACCTGGAGATCATCAGCGAGCTGCACGCGCGCTATGCCGGCATGACCAGCGCACAGCTGGCCGCGGTGCCGCTGGCACGCCAGGACGCGCTCAGCCACTGGGCGGTCGATTACTTGCTTAAGGCGCGCAAGCCCGCGGAGCGCGAGCTGATGGCCATGCTCGATGCCGCCATGGAGCGCAAGTACTCCGGCGGCGCCGGCGAAGCCTTCTACACCGGCGGCGGCCTGCAGAGCTTCAGCAATTTCGAGCGTGAATCGGGCATGCGCAACCTGACGGTGCGGACCGCATTCCAGCACTCGGTCAACCTGGTCTTCATCCGCATGATGCGCGACATCGTGCGCTACGAGACCTTCCACGCCAGCCCGGACATTGGCGAGCTCTTCGATGACCGCGACGCGCCCGGCCGGCGCGCCTACCTGGAGCGCTTTGCCGACCAGGAGGGCAGCGCCTACATGACGAACTTCTACCAGCGATACCGCGGCAAGAGTTCTGAGCTGCGCCTGGCCACGCTGCTGGGCCGCGTGCGCATGACTACGCCGCACCTGAATGCGGTGCGCATGTCGGTGACGCTGCTGAGCGCGCGGCCGCACCTGGACGAGGACAGCTACATCCGCATCATGCGCGCCCGCCTGGGCGACAAGCAGCTGGCCGGCGAAGACCTGAGCGCGCTGTACCGCAAGTACGGCAAGGACAAGTTCAACCTGAACGACCGGGGCTACCTGTCACGGGTGCATCCGCTGGAACTGTGGATGGTGGAGTACCTCGACCAGCACCCCGACGCGACGCTGGCAGAGATCCTGAAGGCCAGCACCGCCGAGCGCCAGGAAGTGTACAAATGGCTGTTCCGCACGCGCAGCAAGGCCGGCCAGGACAACCGCATCCGTACGCTGCTGGAGCAAGACGCCTTCACGCGGATTGCGCGGCGCTGGCAGCGGCTGGGCTATCCGTTCGATTCCCTGACGCCGTCGTACGGCAGCGCCATCGGTGCCGCGGGCGACCGGCCGGCCGCGCTGGCGGAGCTGGCCGGCATCCTGCTGGCGGGCGGCGTAGTCACGCAGAACACGGCGGTGCGCAGCCTGGCGTTTGCCGACGGCACGCCGTACGCCACGCGCTACGTGCTGCAGCCGGGTCCGGGCAAGCGGGTATTGCCGGCCGAAGTGGCCGAACTGGCGCGGCGCTCGATGCTGGATGTGGTGGAGCGCGGCACCGCCAGGTCGATCCGCGGCGCCTTCACGGTGCCCGGGCGCGACGGGGCCACGCTGGCGGTGGCGGGCAAGACCGGCACCGGCGACCAGCGCTACCAGGTCTATGGGCCGGGCGGGCGGCTGATTTCGTCGCGCTCGGTGAACCGCTCGGCCACCTTTGTGTTCACGCTGGGCGAGCGCTTCTTCGGCACCGTAGTGGTCAATGTGAGAGAACCCTATGCGGCGCGCTACAGCTTTACCAGCGCGCTGGCGGTGCGGGTCCTGCGGGCGGTCGCGCCGCAGGTGTCGGCGATGGCGCCGGGTGGCGACCGCCCGCTGCTGCGTTGCCATGATGCCGCGCCCGGCCTGCGTACGCCGCGCGTGCCCGCCATGGCCACGCCGGCCGACGCCGTGCCTGGCGCCACGCTGGCCCAGGGCCTCCAGAGCCTCCAGAGCCTCCAGGGGCCGGCGCGCAGCGGCACGCCCAATACTGCCGCGGTACCGCAGGCGCCTGCCGCGCCCGAGGTACCGGCCCTGGCCGACGCGCAGGACGCCGCCGGCGTGCGCCGCGCCAGTCAGCCCTTGCGCCGGACCATGCCGTAGATCACCAGCAGCACGATCGCGCCAATCACCGACGCAATCCAGCCGGCCGGCTGGCCCGGCAGGTACCAGCCCATGGCGCGGCCGACGTAGCCTGCAGCCAGCGAGCCCAGCACGCCCAGGACGATGGTCATGATCCAGCCCATCTTGTCGTCGCCGGGTTTGACCGCCCTGGCGATCAGGCCGACGATAAGGCCAACGAACACGGTGCCAATGAATGCCATCATGATGCGCTCTCCCGGTAGTGGTCTGAGTCCATGCCGGCCGCAAGGGGCGGCCGGTTGCGCTTCATGATACACGCAGCAGTCTGGTGCGTATGACGCTCAAGTGACAAGCGCAGGCGCTGCCGTCAGGCCCGCGCCAGCCGGAACTGGCCGACCGCGTGATGCAGCGCATCGGCCTGGTCTTCCAGCGAGGCGGCGGCGGCCGCGGCTTCTTCCACCAGCGCGGCGTTCTGCTGCGCCATCTGGTCCATCTGCGACACCGCCTGGTTGACCTGCTCGATGCCGCCGGTCTGCTCCTCGGTAGCCGCGCGCATCTCGGCCATCAGGTCGGTCACGCGCTTGACCGCGCCGACGATCTCGTCCATCGCCTTGCCCGCGCTTTCAACCAGCACCGCGCCGTCGTCCACGCGCTGCGCCGAGTTGCCGATCAGCGCCTTGATCTCCTTTGCAGCGGTGGCGCTGCGCTGCGCCAGCGTGCGCACCTCGCCGGCCACCACCGCGAAGCCGCGGCCCTGGTCGCCGGCACGTGCCGCTTCCACGGCCGCATTGAGCGCGAGGATGTTGGTCTGGAAGGCAATGCCCTCGATCACGCCGATGATGTCGACCACCTTGCCCGAGGCATTCTTGATCTCGCCCATGGTGTCCACCACCTGGCTGACGATGGTGCCGCCGCGCACCGCGATGTCCGATGCGCCTTCGGCCAGGTGGCTGGCCTGGCGCGCGTTCTCGGCGCTCTGGCGCACGGTGCTGGTGAGCTGCTCCATGCTGGCGGCGGTTTCCTGCAGCGACGCGGCCTGTTCTTCGCTGCGGCGCGACAGGTCGGCGTTGCCCGCGGCGATCTGCTTGGCCGCGCCCGCGATCGAATCGGCCGAGCCGCGGATGCTGCCGATTGCGCCGGTCAGGCGCGCCTGCATGCGATGCATCGCATAGAGGACGCTGTGCTCGTCGCCGGGGCGCACCTCTACCTGGCTGCCGAGGTCGCCTTCGGCAATGCGCCCGGCGATGTGCGCCGTGGTGGCAGGTTCGCCGCCCAGCTGGCGCTGCAGGCTGGCCGCCACGCGCACCATCACCAGCGACATCAGCAAGCCAACCCCCAGCAGGATGCCGAACGCCTTCATCAGTTCGGCGCGGAACGCCGCCTCGATGTCGTCCAGGTACAGGCCCGCGATGAAGTTCCAGTCCCACGGGCGGAAGTTGGCCACGTAGCTCAGCTTGGGCTGCGGCGCATCCGCGCCGGGCTTGGGCCACAGGTACTCGACGAAGCCCTTGCCAGGCCCTTTGCCGATCCCGGCGATTTCGCGGAAGAGGTAGACGCCGTTGGGGTCCTTGGTGCCTTCCATGGCCTTGCCGTTCATCTCCGGCTTGAACGGGTGCATCAATACCACGGTGTCCGAGCGCATCAGCGTGAAATAGCCATCGCTGCCGAAGCGCATCGCGCGCACGCGCTCGATGGCCTGATTCCTGGCCTCGTCCTGCGTCAGCTTGCCGGCCTTGGCCAGCGCCTCGTACTCGGCCACCACCGAGAATGCGGTGTCGGTGACGTGGGCCAGGTCCAGGCGCCGCTCTTCCATGCGTAGCGAGCGGATCTGCCACGCGTTCCACAGCGTGATGCCGAGCAGGCAGATCCAGCTCAGCACCAGCGGCAATAACAGCTTCTTCTTCAGGCTCAGGTTGTGCAGCATTGCTTCCACTCCTCCATATTCCGCGCTCTGCGCGTTTTCTTGTCGGCGACACGCCGGCGGCGTCATGCATCGGTGGCGCCTGTCGCATGCGTGTGAGTCATCGCCTTAACGGCGCAGGAGGCAACTAACTTGACTGGGGTAATTTCACCCCTTCGGGTGATGTGGTTGATTGGCTTACATGTGCCGTCTTGCTTGTGCGTTGCACATCTCTTCCAGCGAACCAGAGCGCCGCGGACAAGTGATCCGTCCCGCTGCTTCACGTTGTAATGCGCTGTAATCCAGCGCCGTCCCGGACCGTTTGCGATTTCAAATGCGAACGATTATCCTTCTCTCTTCCGCCAACCATTGTGCAGACAATGGCACGCCTGAGCCCGTGTGATGCGCGCAAGGGACGCTCCAGCTATCCGTACACAAGGCAAGACCGGGCCGCCACTTGGGCCGCGCCCGCCGACCAACCGCAATGACCGAAACCCAGCCGGCCTCCGGCCAACAGCGCCGTGCCTTCTGGCTCAAGCATCTCCACCAGTGGCACTGGATCAGTTCCGCGATCTGCCTGATCGGGATGCTGATGTTTGCCGTTACCGGCTTCACGCTCAACCACGCCGCACAGATCGAGGCCAGTCCCGCGGTCGAGACACGCCACGCCACCATGCCCACGCGCGTGCTCGACAAGGTGCGGGCCGAAGCGCCGGCGGGCGATGCCCAGGCGCGTGAAAAGAAGGCGCCGGTGCCGCCGGTGCTGGCCGACTGGCTGGCGCAGGCGCTGGACATCGACGCCAGCGGGCGCGAGGCCGAATGGTCCGCCGACGAGATCTACGTGGCGCTGCCGCGTCCGGGCGGCGACGCCTGGGTCAGCCTGGAACTCGACAGCGGCGAAGCCCAGTACGAGAAAACCACGCGCGGCGCCATCTCCTACCTGAACGACCTGCACAAGGGCCGCAACACCGGCGCCGCGTGGAGCCTGTTCCTGGATGTGTTCGCGCTGGCATGCCTGGTCTTCAGCGTGACCGGCCTGTTCCTGCTCAAGCTGCATGCGGCCGGGCGCGTGGGGACCTGGCCGCTGGTGGGGCTGGGGCTGGTGGTCCCGGTGCTGCTGGCGCTCCTGTTTATCCATTGAGTCAACCGCTCCAACCGTTTTCCTTCCTGCATCCCACTGACGAGGTTTCTCCGATATGCGCCGACTGCTCACCGTCACCCTGACCGGCATGGCCGCGGTTCCCCTGGCCGGCCCCGCGCTGGCCGCGGACCTGAACGTCAAGGTCGAAATCCCGCGCCTGACCGTGGCCGAGTACCACCGCCCCTATGTGGCGATGTGGGTCGAGCGCGCCGACCAGAGCCCGGTGCAGACCCTGGCGGTCTGGTACGACGGCAAGCTCAGGGACGGCGAAGGCACCAAGTGGCTCAAGGACATGCGCCAGTGGTGGCGCAAGGCCGGCCGCGACCTGCACATGCCGGCCGACGGCATCTCCGGCGCCACGCGCGCGCCGGGCGAGCACGGCGTGAGCTTCAGCGACGACAAGGCGCCGCTGGGCAAGCTGCCCGCCGGCAACTACCAGCTGGTGGTGGAAGCCGCGCGTGAAGTGGGCGGGCGCGAGCTGCTGCGCGTGCCGTTCACGTGGCCGCCGCAAGCCGCACAGACCGCCCGCGCCAAGGGCGAACACGAACTCGGCGGCGTGACCGTCGAACTGAAGCCGTAATCCTTCCGGAGCCAGACGATGAAACCTTCCCTTATGTCCGCCGCATCTACCCGCATCGCCACCCGCGTGGCCGTGCTCGCCCTGGCCGCCCTGGCGCCGCTGGCCGCGCACGCTCACCGCCAGTGGCTGCTGCCGTCGGCTACCGTGCTGTCAGGCAGCGATCCGTGGGTGACCGTGGACGCCGCTGTCTCCAACGACCTGTTCTATTTCGAGCACGTGCCGATGCGGCTCGACAACCTGCAGGTGACCGCGCCCGATGGCAGCGCCGTCAAGGCCGAGAACGCTGCCACCGGCAAGTACCGCAGCACCTTCGACCTGCACCTGACCCAGCCCGGCACGTACCGCGTGGCGGTGGTCAACAACGGCCTGTTCGCCAGCTACAAGGTCGACGGCCAGGCCAAGCGCTGGCGGGGTTCGGCCGAGAACTTCGCCAAGGAAGTCCCGGCCAATGCGCAGGACCTGCAGGTCACCCAGGCCGAAGGCCGCATCGAATCCTTCATCACCGCCGGCAAGCCCAGCGACAAGGGCCTGCGCACCGCCGGCCGCGGCCTGGAACTGGCCCCGATCACGCACCCGAACGACCTGGTCGCGGGCGACACCGCCAGCTTCCGCATGCTGCTCGACGGCAAGCCCGCCAGCAACCTGAAGGTCTCGGTGGTGCCGGGCGGCATCCGCTACCGCGACCAGCTGCAGGAGTTCAGCGCCACCACCGACGCCGACGGCAAGTTCAGCGTCAAGTGGCCGGCCCCAGGCATGTACTGGATGGAAGCCGAGGTGAAGGATGACAAGACCACCTTCAAGCAGGCCAAATCGCGCCGTGCCGTCTATGCGGTGACGGTCGAGGTGCTGCCGCAATAAGCCGGTTGCCGGGTTTGAACCGCGTCCTGGTACCTGTTGCGCTGACCGCGCCCCCACAGCCGCCCGCAGCCGATATGCGGCTGCAGCGCTGGGGCGGCGCGACCATGGGCACGACCTGGTCGGTGGCGGCACTGCTGCCGCCGGCCACGGATGCGGACGCCATCGCCGCCGGCATCCAGGCCGTTCTAGATGGCGTGATCGCGCAGATGAGCAACTGGGAAGCGGATTCCGATCTGAGCCGTTTCAACGGCGCGGCACCCGGCAGCTGGCACGCGCTGCCTGAAGACTGCTTCATGGTGCTGCAATGCGCGCTGCTGGTGGCGCGCGACAGCGGTGGCGCCTATGACCCGAGCGCCGGTCCGCTGGTCGACCTGTGGGGCTTCGGCCCAGCACCGGCGCGCACCGCGCCGCCGTCGCCAGACGCGGTGCAGGCCACGCGCGGCCGCTGCGGCTGGGCCCGCATCGAAGTCGATGCCACGGGCCGGCGCGCCTGGCAGCCGGGCGGCGTGTCGCTGGACTTCTGCGCCATCGCCAAGGGCTTTGCCGTCGACGCGGTGGCAGGCTACCTGTGTGAGCAGGGCCTTGACCACCACTTGACGGAGATCGGCGGCGAACTGCGCGGCCATGGCGTCAAGCCCGACGGCATGCCGTGGTGGGTCGCGCTGGAGGCCCCGCCGGGGCTGGGCAGCGATGCCGCGGGGCAGACGCTGGTGGCACTGCACAGCCTGTCCGTCGCCACTTCCGGCGACTATCGCCGCTATTTCGACAGTGACGGTCGCCGCTACGCCCATA
The DNA here is from genome assembly GCF_000389805.1 of Cupriavidus sp. GA3-3. NCBI lineage: Bacteria > Pseudomonadati > Pseudomonadota > Betaproteobacteria > Burkholderiales > Burkholderiaceae > Cupriavidus > Cupriavidus sp. GA3-3. The sequence continues at coordinate 470,644 of NZ_KB944482.1, read as the reverse complement.
CCATCGATCCGCGCACCGGCTATCCGGCCAGCCACGCGCTGGCCTCGGTCACGGTCATCCACGCGCAGTGCATGCTGGCCGATGCGCTGTCCACCGCGCTGACCGTGCTGGGCCCGCAGGCAGGCATGGCGCACGCGCGCCGCCACGGCATTGCCGCGCGCTTCCTGGTGCGCACGCCGGGCGGCTTCGACGAACAGCTGTCCCCGGCCTTTGCCGCGATGCTGGCATGAGCGCGAAGGCCATGCCGTCCGCCATCGCCGGCGCAAGCTGGCTTGCCGTTGCCGGCGGCGTCGCGCTGTCCGTGCTGGGGCCGTCGCGCATGGCCATGGCGGCCGGCGTGGTGGCCGCCTATGCGGGCTTCTGCAGCGCGGTGCTTGCCCACCATCGCCAGCGGCGCGTGCGCGTGGTGGCACTGGCTGGCACGGAAGAGGGCGCGACGCTGGTTGCCTACGCCTCGCAGACCGGGTTTGCCGAACAACTGGCGTTGCAGACCGCCAACGCGCTGCACGGCGCGGGGGTGCCGGTGCAACTGCTGTCGCTGGCCGATGTCGATGCGCGGCGCCTGCAGGCATGCCGCCAGGCGCTGTTTCTGGTCAGCACCACCGGCGAGGGCGACGCCCCCGACAGCGCGTCCGGTTTTGCGCGCCGCTTGCTGGCCGGCGCGGATGGCCTGCAGTCCTTGCGCTACGGCATCCTCGCGCTCGGCGACAGCAGCTACGCGCGCTTCTGCGCCTTCGGCCACGCGCTCGACGGCTGGCTGCAGCGCCACCATGCGCAGCCGCTGTTTGACCTGGTCGAAGTCGACAACGGCGATGCCGGCGCGCTGCGCTACTGGCAGAACCACCTGTCGGCCCTGAGCGGCGGCGCGGAGATTGCCGACTGGGAACGCCCGCGCTATGACAGCTGGCGGCTCGCGCAACGCCACCATCTGAACCCCGGCAGCCAGGGTGCGCCGGCATTCCACCTGTCGCTGGCGCCGCAGGGCGATGCGGCAATGGACTGGCAAGCCGGCGACATCGCCGAGATCGGCCCGTGCCACGCACCGGCCGAGGTTGAACGGCTGCTGGCGCGGCTTGGCCTCGACGGCGCCACACCGGTGCGCTGCGACGGCCGCGACGCCACGCTCGCCGATGCGCTGGGCACACGCATGCCGCTGCCTGAGGCGCACTTCGCGGCGATGCAGGGCCTGCCGCCGCAGCAACTGGTGGACACGCTGCCGCCGCTGCCGCACCGCGAATATTCGATCGCCTCGCTGCCGCGGGACGGGCAACTCGAACTGCTGGTGCGGCAGACCCGCTACGACGACGGCCGCCTGGGCCTGGCCTCCGGCTGGCTGACCGAACACGCGGCCGTGGGCACCCGCATCGCGCTGCGCATCCGCACCAACCGCAGCTTCCACCCGCCGGCCGATGACCGGCCCCTGATCCTGGTCGGCAACGGCACCGGGCTGGCCGGGCTGCGCGCCCAGCTCAAGGCCCGCGCCGCGGCCGGGCGGCGCCGCAACTGGCTGCTGTTCGGCGAGCGCTCGGCGCAGCATGATGCGTTCTTTGCCGGGGACCTGGCCGCATGGCAGGCCGACGGCACGCTGCAGCGCGTGGACCATGCCTGGTCGCGTGACGGCGGCGCGCCGCGCTACGTGCAGGACGCCTTGCGCGCGCAGGGCGATACGGTGCGCCAATGGGTGGCGGACGGCGCCGCCATCTATGTCTGCGGCAGCCTGCAGGGCATGGCCGGCGGCGTCCATGACGCACTGGCCGGGATCCTCGGCGCAGACGCGCTGCGCCGGCTTGCCGACGACGGCCGCTACCGGCGCGACGTCTACTGAGCGAACCCGCAGCGGCACACGCCGTGCGGAGATCGGCCGCGCGGCTCGCGCGCTGGCCGGCGATGCACTATCTTCGGTGTGAACTGCAAGACATCTGCAGCCAATCACAACACCGAGGAGACCTGATGTTACGCACCCCCCGCCGCCTGGCCGCTGCGCTGGCCCTGCTCGCCACCACCATCCCGGCCGCCATGGCCGAAGCCCCCGTCCGCAACAACGTGCTGGCCGTGCCCGGCCTGGAAAAGCCCGCCAGCGTGCTGGTCGACCGCTGGGGCGTGCCGCATATCTATGCCGGCACGCTCTACGACGCCTTTTTCGTGCAGGGCTTCATGGCCGCGCGCGACCGCCTGTGGCAGATCGACCTGTGGCGCAAGCGCGGACTCGGCGAAATGGCCAGGGACTTCGGCCCGGCCTATGCCGATGGCGACCGCATGGCGCGCGCGGTGCTGTTCCGCGGCGACATGTACCGCGAATGGCTGGCCTATGGCTCCGACGCCAAGCGCGTGGCCGAGGCCTTCGTGGCCGGGGTGAACGCCTATGTGGCGCTGACCGAGCAGAAGCCCGAGCTGCTGCCGCCGGAATTTCGCAAGCTCAACTACAAGCCTGCGCGCTGGCGCGCCGACGATATCGTGCGCATCCGCCACCACGGCCTGACGCTCAACTTCACCGGCGAAGTCGAACGCGCCCAGCTCTATTGCCAGGCCAAACAGGACGCCCCGCGTGCCGACTGGCTGCGCCGCGAACTCGACCCGCAGATCGAGCCCAGGCTCAGCCCCGGCATCGACCCCTGCACGGTTCCCGCCGCCGAACTGCGCCGCGCCTACGAACTGGCCACCGCCGCAGCGCGCTTCCCGAAAGAGGCGTGGGGCAATGCGCAGGCCGCCAGCATCCCGCTCGACCAGCTCTACGCACTGGTGGACCCCAACAGCGACGCCGGCCGCAGCCTCGGATCGAACAACTGGGTCATCGGCGGCAAGCGCACCACCACCGGCCGCCAGATCCTGGCCAACGACCCGCACCGCTCGCACGGCGCGCCCAGCCTGCGCTATATCAGCCACCTGAACGCGCCGGGGATGTCGGTGATCGGCGCGGGCGAGCCGTTCCTGCCCGGCATCTCGATCGGGCACAACGGCACCATTGCCTTTGGCCTGACGCGCTTCTACATGGACCAGGAAGACCTGTACGGCTACGAGCTCAATCCGGCCAACCCGCATGAGTACAAGTACAAGGGCCGCTGGGAACCGATGGAGAGCATCACCGAAGAGATCGTGGTCAAGGGCGAGTCCGCGCCGCGCAAGGTCACCATCGACTTCACGCGCCACGGCCCGGTGCTGGTTGCCGATGCCGGCCGCGCGCAGGCGTGGGCGCTGCGCGCCGCGTGGCTCGACTACGGCATGGCGCCGTACTTCGGTTCGATGGACTATATGCGCGCGCGCAACTGGGACCAGTTCCGCGCCGCCATGAACCGCTGGGGCGCGCCCGGCGAGAACCAGGTCTATGCCGATAGCAGCGGCAATATCGGCTGGATCCCGGGCGGGCTGACCGTCAAGCGGCCCAACTGGGACGGCCTCACGCCGGTGGCGGGCGATGGCCGCTACGAGTGGGCCGGCTACCGCAACATGGACGAGCTGCCGTGGGCCTACAACCCCGCGCCAGGCTACATCGTCACCGCCAACGAGAACAACATCCCGCCCGAGCACCCGGCCGCGAAACTTGGCGTGGGCTATGAATGGAGCGACAGCTCGCGCGCGCGCCGGCTCAAGGCCGTGGTGGGCGCCAATGCGCGCAGCTCGGTGCAGGACTCGATGGCGTGGCAGAACGACACCGTTTCGCTGCCGGCCCAGCGCGTGGTGGCGCTGCTGAGGGATGTGCGCAGCGACGACCCGCAACTGGCCCGCGGCCTGGACCTGCTGCGCGGGTGGGACGGCAACGAGCGTGCCGACAGCGCCGCTGCGGCATTGTTCGAAGTCTGGTTCAGCAAACACCTGCGCCAGGCCGTGGTGCGCGCCGCGCTGACGCCCGAAGCCGCACGCCTGGTCGGTGCCGGCGATGCCGCGCGCGTGGTGGCGGTGCTGGAGCAGCCCGGTCCGTGGATGCCGGTGGAGCGCCGCAATGCGGTGATGCTTGAATCGCTGAAGGCCGCCATGGCGGAAGCGGAAGGCAAGCTCGGCCCCGACCCGCGCGCATGGCGATGGGGCAAGCTCCACACCGCCGTGTTCACGCATCCGATGGACCCGATCCTGAGCGACGCGGAACGCCAGCAGTTCAACGTCAACGCCGGTCCGATCGGCGGCTCGGCCTTCACGCCGATGAACACCAGCTACCGCAATACCGACTTCCGGCTGACCGCGGGCGCGTCGTTCCGCATGGTGCTGGATGTGGGCAACTGGGATGCCTCGCGCGTGATCAACACGCCGGGGCAATCGGGCAATCCCGCCAGCCCGCATTACCGCGACCTGGCGCCGTTGTGGGCCAAGGGGGAGTATTTCCCGCTGGTGTATACGCGCAAGGCGGTGGAGAAGGCCAGCCGGGAGCGGTTGGAGTTGGTGCCGCAGTAAGTGGGGCAACCCATGCGTTTGAAGTAGCCATCAAGCTTGGCGTACGCACCCCTCTCCCGCAAGCGGGCGAGGGGTGCAAACCGGCGGCGGCGCGTTTGCCGCCTTCCCTTACTTCAACATCTTCAACAGCGCCTGCGCCGCAGCATCAGACGATGCCGGATTCTGCCCCGTCACCAGCCGCCCCGCGATCACGACATGGCTGGCCCAATCCTCGCCACGCGTGAAGCGCCCGCCATTGGCCTTGAGCATATCCTCCACCAGGAACGGGACCACCTTGGTCAGCTGCACGGCTTCTTCCTCGCTGTTGGTGAAGCCGGTCACTTCCTTGCCCTTGACCAGCGGTTCCCCGTCCGCCCCCCTGGTATGGCGGAACACCGCCGGTGCGTGGCATACCGCTCCCACCGGCTTGCCGGCGCGGTCGAACTGCTCGATCAGCGCGGCCGAGCGCTTGTCTTCGGCCAGGTCCCACAGCGGGCCGTGGCCGCCCGGGTAGAAGATGGCGTCGAAGTCTTCCGCCTTCACCTGGTCCAGCGTCAGCGTGCTGGCCAGTGCGGCCCTGGCGGCCGGGTCACCCTGGAAGCGCCGGGTGGCGTCGGTCTGGGCGCCCGGATCGTCGCTTTTCGGGTCGATCGGCGGTTGGCCGCCCTTGGGCGAGGCCAGCGTGATGTCGGCGCCGGCGTCCTTGAAGACGTAGTAGGGCGCTGCGAATTCCTCCAGCCAGAAGCCGGTCTTCTTGCCGGTATTGCCCAGCTGGTCGTGCGATGTCAGCACCATCAGGATTTTCATTGTTCCGCTCCATGTCGGTTCACAGGCAGCCGGGCGAGAAATGCCTCGGCACTGGCACCATCCTAGGCAGCGGACTATGATTCGAAAACTTCTATTATTCGATCCCTGCTATCCAAAAAATGAATATCGGCAGCAAGGACCTGAACCTGCTGTACGTGTTCCACGTGCTGTATCAGGAGGGCAATGCCTCGCGCGCGGCCGCGCGCATGGCGCTGAGCCAGCCGGCGCTGAGCCACAAGCTCAACCGCCTGCGCGACGAGCTCGGCGATCCGCTGTTCGTGCGTGCGCCGCGCGGCCTGACGCCGACGCCGCGTGCGCACGCGCTGGCGCCACAGGTGCAGCGGCTGGTCGGGGATCTCGACGCGTTCTATGATGCCTGTGCCGGCCACGACTACCTGGCGCGCAGCGAGCACCTGCACATCTACACCACCGACTACATGGAGCAGCTGCTGCTGCCCGCCCTGCTGCCGCGGCTGCGCAGCCAGGCGCCGGGCGTGGTGCTGGTCACGCACAACACGCGCGGCGAGCTGCCGCGCGAGGAACTGGAGAAGGGCACCTGCGACCTGGCGATCGCGGGTTTCTATGAGAACCTGCCCGATACCTTCCACCAGCAGCGGCTGTGCAGCGAGGACTTCGTGGTGCTGGCCTCGCGCGCCAATCCGCGCATCGCCGATGGCCTGGATCTCGACGCCTTCCTGGCGTGCGAACACCTGCTGACCACGCTGACCGGCGACCTCAACGGCGTGGTTGACCGTGCGCTTGCCCGGCAGGGGCACAAGCGCAGGGTGGTGGCGGGATTGTCGAGCTTCCTTGCGCCGAGCCGGCTGGTGCGCGGCACGGAACTGCTGCTGACCTGCCTGCGCTCGGTCGCGGAAGAGGCCGTGGCGCGCGACCCTGATCTGGTGCTGCTGCCGGTGCCGTTCGCGCTGCCCCACGTCGACATGATGCAGATCTGGCACGCGCGCACCGATGCCGACCGGCTGCGGCGCTGGCTGCGCCAGCAGATCCAGGAGGCGGCCAGCGCCATCAGCGCGGCCGAGCCGGCCGCGCGCAAGCCCCGCGTCAGGCGCGGTTGACCACCGGCAGCAGCGCGCCCTGCACCGCGCGCGCCGCATCCGAGGCCAGGAACAGGATCACGTCGGCCAGCGCATCCAGGCTGACCCAGCGCGCGGCATCGGCATCCGGCATGGCCTGGCGGTTCTCGGGCGTATCCAGCACGCTGGGCAGCACCGCGTTGACGCGGATGCCCTGGTCGCGCAGCTCTGCCGACATCGATTCGGTCACACGCGCCAGCGCGTCCTTCGAGGCGCAATAAGCGCTCATCTGCGCCAGCCCGCGCGCCGCCGAGTTGGCACCCACGTTGACGATGGCGCCGCCGCCGGCGGCCAGCATGTGCGGCACCACCGCGCGCGCCATGTTCAGCACCGTGCCCACGTTCATGTCGAACACGTGGTTCCAGGCCTCGGCGCTGGTTTCATGCACGCTTGGGCCCATGGCGAAGCCGCCGGCCAGGTTGCACACCACGTCGATGCGGCCGCATGCCTGAACCGCTTGCGCGACGGCCTCGCTCAGCTTGGCGGCATCCAGCAGGTCCGCCTGCAGCGTGAGGTGGCCGGTGCCCGCTTCGGGCAGCGGCGCTGCATGCCGGTCCAGCAGCACCACGCGCGCGCCTGCCTGCGCGAAGGCCTGTGCCACGGCGCGGCCCAGGTTGCCGCGTGCGCCGGTGATCAATACGTTCTTGCCGTTGAAGTTCATTTGCGTGCTCCTGCGCCGTCGTGGCGCGCATGGTCGGGGTCAGCATCGCCCGGGGGCCGGCTTTTACCATCGTGGGCCGGGGCGAAAAACGCAAGCCAGTCTACGCACCGCTCCCCAACATTTGCTTGCGAAATTGCCTCGGGCTAACCCTTGAACGGCACAGGAAGTTGCGCGCCACGCCGCGTCATTGCCGATTGCGCCGTGGCTTGCGCGCTGGCGTGGTGTCCGCGGGGGCGGCCGCCGCTTCCGCCGCCGCGGTCTGTTCAAGGAAGGCCACCAGCAGCCGCGCCGCCGGCGACAGCAGTTCCAGGTCGCGGAAGCAGATCGCAAAGCGCCGCCGCGCCCAGTCGTTGCGCAGCGGGATCACGCGCAGGCCGAAGGTAGGCGCGATCGGCGCGGCGATCTCGGCCGGGATGATGGTGATGCCCAGGTCGGCACGCACACAGCGCAGCGCAGCGTCGAAGGTCGAGACCACCGCGCGGTAGCCAATGCCGCGCCCGAGGATGGCCGCATAGCGCGTCAGCATGGTCTGCACCGCGGTCTGGGCGGGCATGCCGATATGGTCGTAGTCCAGCGTGTCCTCGAAGCGGCAGTCCTCGGCCTGCGCCAGCGGATGCGAGGCGTGGACCACCGCCGCGAGCTGGTCGGTGCGGTAGGGCCGGGTCTGGAAGCCTTCCAGGTCGGCCGCGTCCCAGCAGATGCCCAGCGGCGCCGAGCCCTCGCGCAGCGCTCGCACCACGTCACTGCTCAGGCTTTCCTCGATGGTCACGCGCACATCGCGGTTGGCCGGCTGCTGCAGGAAGGCGGCAATGTCGTCCGGCAGCGATTCCGCCATTGAGGACACCGTCGCCAGCAGCCGCACCTGCCCGCGTATGCCTGCGCCGTAGTCGGCCATGTCGCGCGCGACGCGGTCCGCCGCCGCCAGCATGGCGCGCGCATGCGCCAGCACCATTTCGCCCGCGGGCGTCGGGATCACGCCGCGGCGGCGCCGTTCCAGCAGGGTTGCGCCAACCGTCCCTTCCAGTTGCGCCAGCCGCTTGCTGATGGCCGATGCCACGATGTGCTCCTGCTCGCCCGCACGCGCCATGTTGCGGGTTTCGCAGACGGCGACGAACAGGCGCAGGGTGGTGAGGTCGAGGTCTCGCATGGTAAGGGGCTGCGTGTTTCCGGAATGGAATGTTAAGCCCCTTTGGTTGCCGGTAATCATTCATCCGGGAATTTCTGGATGTAGTTGTGCGGCGCCCGGCAGACATTCCGGTTCGGAATGTTATCGTGCGCGAATCACCGCTTCAGCTCTTGGGCAGAAACTCATAGAGTTCTTCCGTCGCCCCCACTGCGGGGCGCAAACCGGAAGCCCCTGAATCATGTCTGTTCCCTTTCCCCGCCACGCCGTTATCCGCGAAGTCGGATTGCGCGATGGCCTGCAGAGCATCCGCACCATCCTGCCCACGGCCAGCAAGGAAGCGTGGATCCGCGGCGCGTACGCGGCCGGTCTGCGCGAGCTGGAGGTGGGCTCGTTCGTGCCCGCGCACCTGCTGCCGCAACTGGCCGATACCGCGCAGCTGGTCGCGTTCGCGCGCACGCTGCCGGGTTTGTTCGTCTCGGTGCTGGTGCCGAACCTGCGCGGCGCGCAGGATGCGCTGGCCAGCGGCGCGGACCTGATGCTCGTGCCGCTGTCGGCCAGCCATGCGCACAGCCTGGCCAACCTGCGCAAGACGCCGGATGAAGTGGTGGCTGAAGTGGCGCGCATCCGCGCCGCGCGCGATGCCAGCGGCGCGAAGACGCTGATCGAAGGCGGTGTCGGCACCGCGTTCGGCTGCACGCTGCAGGGCCATGTCGATCCCGATGAAGTGCTGCGCCTGATGCAGGCGCTGCTCGATGCCGGCGCCGACCGCGTCAGCCTGGCCGATACCGTCGGCTATGCCGACCCGCACATGGTGCGCGAGCTGTTTGCGCGCGCCGTCGATATCGCCGGCGATCGGTTCTGGTGCGGCCATTTCCACGATACCCGCGGGCTTGGCCTGGCCAACGTCCACGCGGCGCTGGAAACCGGCGTGACCCGCTTTGACGCCTGCCTGGCCGGCATCGGCGGCTGCCCGCACGCGCCCGGCGCCAGCGGCAATGTCACGACCGAAGACCTGGCCTACATGCTCGGCAGCATGGGCATCGACACCGGCATCGATATCGGCCGCTTGCTGGCGCTGCGTGAAGACGTGGCTGGCTGGCTCAAGGACGAAACCCTGCACGGCACGCTGTGGCGCGCCGGCCTGCCCAAGACCTTCCCGGCCCAGCCTGCTGGCGCCGCTGCCTGAGACGCAAGATGACCCAAGACAACAGCAACTCCCTGCCGCTGGCCGGCATCCGCGTGGTCGAATTCACGCATATGGTGATGGGCCCCACCTGCGGCATGATCCTGGCCGACCTGGGCGCCGAGGTGATCAAGGTAGAGCCGCCCGGCGGCGACAAGACGCGCAACCTGCCGGGCCTGGGCATCGGCTTCTTCCGCGCCTTCAACCGCAACAAGAAGAGCGTGGTGCTGGACATCACCACCGAGGAAGGGCGTGCCACCGCGGCCGAGCTGGCGGGCCAGAGCGACGTGCTGCTGGAGAACTTCCGGCCCGGCCTGATGCAGAAGCTGGGGCTGGACTACGCCACACTGTCGCGCGACTACCCGCACCTGATCTACGTCTCGCACAAGGGCTTCCTGCCCGGCCCGTACGAGAACCGGCTGGCGCTCGACGAGGTGGTGCAGATGATGGGCGGGCTGTCCTACATGACCGGCCCAAGCGGGCGGCCGCTGCGCGCGGGCACCTCGGTCAACGACATCATGGGCGGCATGTTCGGCGCCATCGGCGTGCTGGCCGCGCTGCGCGAGCGCGACCGCACCGGGCGCGGCCAGGAGATCCAGAGCGCGCTGTTCGAGAACTGCGTATTCCTGGCTTCGCAGCATATGCAGCAGTTTGCGATGACCGGCGAGGCGCCGCCGCCGATGCCGTCGCGCGTGTCGGCGTGGAGCGTGTATGACGTCTTTACGCTGGCCGGCGACGAGCAGCTGTTTATCGGCGCGGTCAGCGACAAGCAGTTCGCGACGCTGTGCCAGGTGCTGGAGCATCCGGAGCTTCTCGGCAAGCCCGAGTACGCCAGCAATGCCTCGCGCGTGGCGGTGCGTCCGCAACTGCTCGATGAGCTGGGCGCGATCCTGCGCCACCACCGCAGCGCAGAACTGGCGCCCAGGCTCGAAGCCGCCGGCATCCCCTATGCGCCGATCGTGCGCCCGGACCAGCTGCTCGACGATCCGCACCTGCTTGCCAGCGGCGGGCTGGTGCCGATGCAGGCCGACGACGGCTCGACCACGCCCACGGTGCTGCTGCCGCTGCTGATGGGCGGGCGCCGCCCGGGCGTGCGCCGGCCGCTGCCCAGGGCCGGCGAGCACAACGAAGAGATCCTGTCGCAGCTCGGCCAGGGCCGCGCCGGCTGACCGGTACCACGACGGGCATGCCGCGGCACAGCGGCAGCCCGCAAAGATCCTACGATAACGATACGGAGACAACCTCATGCACCCCCGTCGCATCCTTCTCAAGTCAGCGCTGGCGCTGGCCGCCACCGTGGCCGCCGCGCTGGCCGCGCCCGGCATCGGCGCGCTCGCGCAGGGCAATACCGGCAAACCGGTGCGCCTGATCCTGCCGATCAGCGCCGGTTCCGGCGTGGACACCATCGCGCGCGCGGCCGGTCCGGCCCTGGGCAAGGCCTTTGGCCAGCCGGTGGTGATCGAGAACCTGCCCGGCGCCGGCGGTATCACCGGGGCCGCGGCCGTGGTCAAGGCGCAGCCGGATGGCAGCACGCTCGGGCTGGTCTCGAACAACCATGTCATCAACCCGAGCGTGTTCCGCACCATGCCGTTCGATGCCATCAAGGACATCACCCCGATCAGCGTGATCGGCACCACGCCGCTGGTGCTTGTCGTGAATCCCAAGGTGCCGGCAAGGAACGTGAAGGAACTGGTGGCGCTGCTCAAGGCCAGGCCCGACGGCTACAACTACGGCTCGTCCGGCAACGGCACCATCATCCACCTGGCCGGGGAGATGTTCCTGGACGAGGCCGGCGTGAGTGCGCGCCACGTTCCGTACAAGGGCACGGGCCCGATGATGAACGACCTGATCGCCGGACAGGTGGAACTGGGCGTGGTTGCGCTCAACGCGGTGGCGCCGCACCTGAAGGCCGGCACACTGCGCGCGATCGGCGTGTGCGGCGACAAGCGCTCGTCCGCCGCGCCGGAGATCCCCACCATCGCCGAACAAGGCTTGCCCCACTACAACGTCGCCGGCTGGTTTGCCGTGGTCGGCCCCGCCGGCATGCCGCCGGCAGAGGTAAAGCGCGTGCATTACGCATTTGCCAGGGCCTTCACCTCGCCCGAAGTGCTGGAGGCCATGAAGAAGCAGGCCACCGTGATCGAGCCCGGCACACCCGAGGCGGCCGCCAGCTTCTTCCGCAGCGAGGCCACGCGCTACGCCGCACTGGTGAAGAAGGCCAACGTCAAGGTCGAATAGCGGCGGCTGGGCTGAACCATCGGGCGCGGCCTGCAGGCCGCGCGGCGAACGCCTAGAATGCAGCATCGCCCCCGTGACGATGCCCTGCAGGAGGACGCGCCATGACCGACAAGCCAGTCAGGATCCCCGGCCCCGACCACCCGATCACCATCAAGCCGACGGCCGGCAGGGTGGTGGTCAGGGTGGCGGGCATTGCCATTGCAGACAGCGACGCGGCGCTGACCCTGCAAGAGGCGACCTACCCGCCGGTGCAGTACATCCCGCGCGAGCATGTCGACATGGCGCAGCTGGAGCGTACCGCGCACACAACGTACTGCCCATACAAGGGCGATTGCAGCTACTTCTCCATCCCCGCCGGCGGCGAGCGCGCGCGCAATGCGGTGTGGAGCTACGAGACGCCTTACCCCGCGGTGGCGGCGATCGCCTCGCACCTGGCCTTCTACCCGGACCGCGTCGACAGCATCGAGATTCTCGGCGCCTGAGCGCGCGCCGCCCGGCATGGCGGCATATCCATCTGCGAAACCATTCGTTCCTGATCGGGGCGCGCACCGCTATCGTCTGCCCATCCAGACTTCAGTGAGTGCCTTCCATGTCCTTCCGTTCCTTCCTGCTGCGCGGCGCCATCGTCGCCGGCGTTGCCGTCATGGCCTCCGGTACCGCGCTGGCGGATCGCCTCGACGATATCCGCAAGGCCGGCGTGCTGCACGTGGGCGTGTTCGATGCCAACCCGCCGTTCGGCTTTGTCGATCCGAAGACGCATGCGCCAGCGGGCCTGGATGTCGACTATGCCAACGAGATTGCCAGCCGCCTTGGCGTCAAGGCGGAGTTCCGCGCCACCAACCCCGCCAACCGCATTCCGCTGCTGGCCTCGCAGAAGGTGGATATCGTCGCGGCCAACTTCACCATCACCGATGAACGCCGCCAGCAGATCGGCTTCTCCACGCCTTACTTTGCCAGCGGGCTGCAGTTCATCGCAAGGAAGGGGGCGCTGCGCCAGCCCGATGAACTGAAGGCCTGGCGCCTGGGCGTGGACAAGGGCACCACGCAGGAAACCACGCTGCGCCAGCGCTACCCCGACGCGCGCGTGATCGCCTATGACGATTCGCCGCTGGCGCTGCAGGCGCTGCGCACCGGCGCGATCCAGGCCTTTGCGCAGGACGGCGCCAAGCTCGGCGCGCTGCTGGCCACGCTGCCCAACCGCGACCAGTTCGAGATCTCGCCCTTCACGCTGACGCGCGAATACATGGGCGTGGGCGTGCCCAAGGGCGAGGAGCGTCTGCAGGCCGCCATCGACCAGATCCTGCTGGAGCTGGAGAAGAGCGGCACGGCGGCGCGCATCTACGACAAGTACTTCGGGCCGAAGAGCCAGGCGCCGCTGGCACGCGACTTCACCATCGGCAGCACGGTCAAGTAAGCACGCCACAGCCTGATCGCCCCTGACCCATGGTTTCCATTCTCTGGCAGTCGTTGCCGGCCAAATACCTGCACTGGCTGCTCGGCGGCTTTGCCATGACGGTGGCGCTGTCGCTGGCGGTGTTCCTGCTCGGCTGCGCGCTGGCCGCAGCCTGGCTGGCGCTGCGCAGGGTGCCGTGGCGCCCCGTGGCCATCGCGGCCAATGCGGTGATCGGGCTGCTGCGCAAGACGCCGCTGCTGGTGCAGCTGTTCTTCTGGTACTTCGGTGCCGCGCAATTGCTGGGCGATGCGGCCATCGGCGCGATCTCGGACTGGCGCGGCCTCCAGATGTGTGCCGTGGCCATTCCCGCGCCGTCGCTGGAAGCGCTGGCCAGCGTATTCGGCATCGCCCTGTATGCCAGCGCCTTCTATGCGCAGGAACTCGAAGCCGGAATCGCCGCGGTGCCGCGCGGGCAGTTCGCCGCGGCGCTGGCGCTGGGCTTCGCGCCGCGTGCCGCGTGGTGGCGCATCGTGCTGCCGCAGGCGCTGCGGATTGCGGCGTGGCCGATGGTGGGGCAGTTTTGCCAGACCATCAAGAACACCTCGCTGGCCATGGCGATCGGCTTTGCCGAACTCTCTTACACCGCGCGCCAGGTCGAGACCGATACGCTGATGGCCTTCCAGGCTTTCGGCATTGCCACGCTGCTCTATGCGGCGTTGATCCTGTCGCTGCAGGCGGCGGCGCCGGCCTTGCTCAGGCGCCTCGGCTGGACCGGAGCACGTCATGCCTGATGGGATGGCAAGCCTGCCGGCGGGCCTGGCGCTGGTATGGGGCCAGCTGCCCTACTTGCTCAAAGGCGCTTTCCCCGAGGGCCCGCTGGCCGGCGCGGCGCTGACGCTGTGGATAGCGGCGCTCGCCTGCGCCGGCGCCACGGTGCTGGGCATTGCGCTGGCGCTGCTGCTGGAGCTTGCGCCGTCCAGCGTCACGCGCGTGCTGCGCGCCGTGCTGGCGTTGCTGCGCGCGGTGCCGGTGCTGATGCTGATCTTCTGGACTTACTTCTTGCTGCCGATGCTGGCCGGCGTGCAGGTCAGCGAAGTGCTGACCGTGGTGCTGGCGCTGGCACTGGTGGGCGCCGCGTTTATCGCGCAGAGCCTGCACGCGGGAATTGGCGCGATCGGCGCGGGCCAGCGCCAGGCGGCGCTGGCGCTGGGCATGTCGCGCACGCAGGCACTCTGGCATGTGGTGCTGCCGCAGGCGCTGCGCGCCATGCTGCCGTCCCTGGCCAACACCTGGGTGGCGCTGACCAAGGATACGTCGCTGGCTTATATCGTCGGCGTCAGTGAGCTGTCGACACTGGCCACGCAGGTCAATGGCCGCAGCATGGGCTATGCGGCGGAAGTGTTCGCAGCGGTTGCGCTGCTCTACTTCGTGCTGTGCGTGATGATCGAGGCGGGTGCCGCTGCGGCGCTGCGCCGCCTGCAGGGATCGCACCGGCGCGGCAGGGCCGAGGTCGCGGTGGCGCGCCAGGCCATGGCGCAGTCTGCAAGGGCCGGTGCCCCGATGCTCTGACATCGGCAAAGGCGGGTGCCCCGCGGCTGCCGCCATCCTTGCAATCCCCGCAAGCTTCGCCTTACATGAAGGCTTGCTGTTGCGGCCCGCCCCCACGCAACTCGCCTTGTCTTGCGCGCCGCCACGCCTGTCCAGATCCATTGCGGCACCCACCCGGCTGGAGGCACCATCATGCTCGGACTCACGCAGCTTGGCATCATCCATACCCTGATCAGTCTGGCGGGACTGGCCTGCGGCCTGGTGGCGCTCTCGAGCACCGGCATGGTGCGCCTGCATACCCGGCTCGGACTGGCCTATGTCATCGGCACCGTGCTGAGTTGCCTGACCGGGTTTGGCATCTTCCAGCACGGCGGATTCGGCAAGCCCCATGTGCTGGGCATCGTCACGCTGCTGGTGCTGGCGGTCGCGGTCTGCGCGGCACGCGGTGCATTCGGGCGCATGAGCCGCTACGTGGAGGTGGTGTCGCTGTCGCTGACGGTGTTCTTCCACTTCATCCCGGGCCTGACCGAGACCGGCACGCGCCTGCCGGTGGGCAATCCGGTCTTTGCCAATGCGGAAGCGCCGGAACTGAAGGGGATCGTCGGCGTGCTGTTCCTGGTATTCCTGGCGGGGGCGGTGCTGCAGGTGCGCTATCTGCGACGCCAGCCAGGAGCAGGCGCAGGTTCGTTCCCGGGCCGGATAGCGTGACTGCCGGGCGGCCTAGGGGCCGAGTGCCGCGTCTATCATGGCCACGGCCAGCCCGACCAGCAGCGCAAGCGCCGACGCGATGAACCATCGCACGGTCTTGCGGTATTCATCCACTGCATCGTCCTCGATGCGCAGCGCGCGGTAGAGCGCCACGATCTGCAGCGACACCGCGGCCAGTAGCGAGACCGCGGCGAACAGCGCGCGCAGGTTCCAGTGGCCGGGACTCTCGAAGCCCCAGAACCGCCAGAACGCCAGCGAGAAGCCGAGCAGCACCGTGATCGCGGTGATGATGCCCTGGCGGTAGCCGTTGGGCACCAGTTGCGGCGCGGGCTTGGGCGGAGCCGCTGGCTCGGGAGCAATCATCATGGGGCTCCGTGATCGTGTTGCGTGGCCACAGCCCTGCCGGCACGCCGCGGGCTCAGCTTCGGTTCTCCGGCAACTGCACCACGGCCAGCGTGGCATCGGCAGTACCGACGACCCTGCTGACATGCCCCTTGCCCGTGGTGTCTTCCAGCAATAGCGCACTGCCCGCCGACAGCGGCCGGCGCTCGCCATCGCTGGCTTCGAACTCCATCGCACCAGCCAGCACGAAAATCCACATGCGCAGCGGCGACGGGTGCAGTGCGCCCACCCAGCCGGCCGGCACCAGCAGGAAGCCCTGCCGCGCGGCTTCGTCCAGCGGCGACACCCAGAAGGCGCGCGCGGGCGGCGCGAACAGGCGCTCGGTGATGGCAACGGAAATGGGGCCGAAGTGGGATTCGCCGGCGGCATCCGCGTAAAGCCGTTCGAAGGCCAGCGGTGGACGGGCGGTTGTGACGGGTTCTGCAGCGACAGCCATGGCGCACCTCCCTGCGGCGCATTGCGCGCGGCATTGTTATGCAGCCAGTCTAGGTTGCCGGGCGCGGAGTGCAATGCCGGCCATGAGGCGCGCGCTGGCGCCCCCGCACCGTGCTTCAACCCTTGCTGAAGATGCTGTAGAAGTCCGGCGCGCCGCTGTCGGGCACGCTCAGGTCGAGCGAACCCTCGATGTGTTCCAGGTGTTCCGCCATCAACGCGCTGGCGCGCGCGGCGTCGCGCTGCTCGATGGCGTCGATCAGCTGGCGGTGCTCATGCTCGGCGCAGGCCGGTGCGCCGGGGCGGTCATACAGCGTGATGATCAGGCAGGTCAGTGACACCATCTCGCGGATCAGCTTTTCGAGGATGGCATTGCCGGCCATCTCCGCCAGCAGGATATGGAATTCCCCCGACAGGCGGATCATCGCGGCGCGGTCGCCGCGCGCGCGCGCGTTGTCTTCTTCCATGGCATGGCGGCGCAGGCTGCGGACTTTGGCCGGCGTGGCACGCTGGGCCAGTTCGGCCGCCAGCGCGGGCTCGACCACGCGGCGCGCCTGGAACACCTCGCGCGCCTCGTCCACCGTGGGGCTGGAGACAAAGGCGCCGCGATTGGGCACCAGCGTGACCAGCTTCTCATGCGCCAGGCGCGCGAAGACCTGGCGGATGCGGGCCCGGCTGGCGCCGGTCACTTCGCACAGCCGTTCCTCGACCAGCTTGGTGCCGGCCAGCAGGCGATGCTCCATGATCGCGGTCAGCAGGCTGAGGTAGATGGCCTCGGTGGCGGAAGCTTCGCTGGCGGCGGCCTCCGGGCCGGCGCTTTCCTCCGGTGCGGCATTGGCGGCGGCCTTGGGTGCCGTTTTCAGGGTTGCCTTGGACGCGGGTCGGCGCGGCGTTTTTGCTGCCGCGCCGGGCGCCGCCTTCTTCGATGTGGTTGCCATATCAGGGGACGGACATTTCAGCCTGTCGCCGGAACTGGCGACGAAAGACGGCTATATCGTACACAAATATGGCGACACGGACGGCATTTGTCAGGCCGGGGCAACTTCCTCGGGCATCGTGCCCACGGCTGCGGCATCGCCCGCGGCTTGGAACGGGTGCACCTGCGCCCAGTGGCGGGCGATATCGACACGGCGGCAGATCCACACCTTGTCGTGTCCCTGCACATAGTCGAGAAAGCGCTGCAGCGCGCGGAAGCGGCCCGGGCGGCCGAGCAGGCGGCAGTGCATGCCGATCGACAGCATCTTGGGGCTGTCCTGGCCGCTCGGGTCGCCTTCCTCATACAAGACGTCGAACGCATCCTTCAGGTACTGGAAGAACTGTTCGCCGGTATTGAAGCCCTGCGGCGTGGCAAAGCGCATGTCGTTGGAGTCGAGCGTGTACGGCACCACCAGGTGCGGCTTCTTCTCGCCGCCGGTGACTTCCACCTCGGTCCAGAAGGGCAGGTCGTCGCCGTAGTAGTCCGAGTCGTACAGGAGGCCGCCGTGCTCCACCACCAGGCGGCGCGTGTTGGGGCTGTCGCGGCCGGTGTACCAGCCCAGCGGCAGTTCGCCGGTCAGGTCCTTGATGATCTGCATGCCGATGCGCATGTGCTCGCGCTCGGTGGCTTCGTCGAAGCCCTGGTAGTGGATCCAGCGCCAGCCGTGGCAGGCGATCTCGTGGCCCAGTTCGACAAAAGCGCGGGTCAGTTCAGGATGGCGTTGCAGCGCCATCGACACGCCGAAGATGGTCAGCGGCAGGCCGCGCTTCTCGAACTCGCGCAGCAGGCGCCAGACGCCGGCGCGCGAGCCGTATTCGTAGATGCCCTCCATGCTCATGTGGCGGTCGGGGTAGGCCGCGGCGCCGACGATCTCGGAGAGGAACTGCTCGGAGGCGGCGTCGCCGTGCAGCACGCAGTTTTCGCCGCCTTCTTCGTAGTTGAGGACGAACTGCAGCGCAACGCGCGCACCGCCCGGCCAGCGGGCGTGCGGCGGCCGGGCGCCGTAACCGATGAGATCGCGTGGATAGCGGGACTGGAGCATGGTGGTGGAGTCGGAATTGGATCGGGAAGTCATACGGTTCAGTTCAACGCATAAGGGGCCAGCATGCCCGCATACGCCTTGGGCAGCGGCCGCGCCCAGTCGCCGCGCTTGCTGGTGCCCAGGCGCACCGAGACCAGCGCCTCGGCCATCTTGACCGCGCACACCACGCCGTCGATCACCGGTGCGCCGATGGCGTCGGCGATCTCGTCGCACAGGTCGGTCATGCCGGCGCACCCCAGCACGATGCATTCGCTGCGGTCTTCAACCAGCGCCTGGCGGCAGGCCTCGGTGATGATGCGGCGCGCGTCCGAGCCCGGGCGCTCCAGTTCCAGCACGGGCAGGTCGCAGGCGCGCACGTTGTTGCAGAAGCGCTTCATGCCGTAGCGCTCGGCCAGGTGCCAGGCGATATTGCAGGTGCGCGCCAGCGTGGTCACCACGCTGAAGCTGCTGCCGACCACGCTGGCCATATGCATGGCGGCCTCGGCGATGCCGATCACCGGCCCGCGTGCCACCTCGCGCGCGGCGTACAGGCCGGGGTCGCCGAAGCAGGCGATCACGTAGCCGTCCACGCCCTCCTGCTCGCCGGCCAGGATCTCGTCGAGGATGCCGGGCACGGACAGGGCTTCGTCATAGTGGCTTTCGATGGAAGCCGGTCCCATGCGCGGGCTGACCGCGCTGATGCGCGTTCCCGGTGCCGCCACGGCGACGGCGCACTGCCCGATCTTGTCGGTCATGCTCTGGGTGGTATTGGGGTTGATGATCTTCAGCTTCATAGACGCGGCTCTGCTAAGTGCGGTCGAAATCGTGCAGTCGAAAGAATGGTTCCGGGGCTCAGGCCTGGCTGGCGGCACGGCTGCCGAAGTGGCCGGGCATCATGCGCGGCGCCAGTTGCCGGTACAGCACCAGCGCAATGCCCATGCCGATAAACCAGCTGTAGTTGGCCGCGGACTGCCAGGCCGGCACCACCACGCACAGGATCGGGATGATGGCCGCCGGGATCATGGTGGCCACCGCCGCCGGGTTGAAGCCGTTGCGGTACCAGTAGCGGCCGCGCGGGTTCAGCGTGTACAGGTCGTCGACGTCGACATGCTGGCGCCGCACCAGGTAGTAGTCCGCAATCAGGATGCCGAACAGCGGGCCGATGAAGGCGCCCAGCACGTCCAGCGTGTAGTGGATCACCGCCGGGTTGTTGTACAGGTTCCACGGCGTGATGAAGATCGAAGCCACGGCCGCGATCATGCCGCCGGTGCGCCAGCTGATGTGCTTGGGCGAGACGTTGGAGAAGTCGAATGCCGGCGAAACGAAGTTGGCGACGATATTGATGCCGATGGTCGCGGTCATGAAGGTGAAAGCGCCCAGCAGCATGGCGAAGGTGCTGTCGATATGGCTGACGGTCTCCACCGGGTCGGTGATCAGCTTGCCGAACACCGGCAGCGTGGCCGAGGTCGTGATCACGGTCAGCAGCGAGAAGCCCAGGAAGTTGACCGGCAGGCCCCAGAAGTTGCCGCGCTTGACCGACTTGAAGTCCTTGGCATAGCGCGAGAAGTCGCCGAAGTTCAGCATCGGGCCGGAGAAATACGACACCACCAGCGCGATCGCGCTCAGCATCACCGGCACCGCTTCCCAGCCGGTGTACTTGACGAAGCTCAGCGTGAAATTGACGTTCTCCCAGCCGGCCTTGTTCACCAGCCAGATCGCCAGCGCGATCATAACCACGTACACCGCCGGGCCGGCCCAGTCGATGAACT
This sequence comes from Cupriavidus sp. GA3-3, assembly GCF_000389805.1. NCBI lineage: Bacteria > Pseudomonadati > Pseudomonadota > Betaproteobacteria > Burkholderiales > Burkholderiaceae > Cupriavidus > Cupriavidus sp. GA3-3. The sequence continues at coordinate 450,924 of NZ_KB944482.1, read as the reverse complement.
TGCGGATGGTCTCCATGCCGGTCCAGAACACCAGCGCCTGCAACACCCACAGCACCATGAATGCGGCCCAGCCCAGCGTGGAGAGTCCGGCAAAGCCGTGCAGCTTCACGTCGGCATAGGGCGCCAGCGCGGGGAAAAAGTGCAGCGCCAGCACCAGGAAGGCGCTGGAAGCCAGGTAGGTCTGGATGCCGTACCACGCCACTGCGATGAGCCCGCGGATCACCGCCGGGATATTGGCGCCGAGCACGCCGAACGAGGCCCGGCAGATCACCGGATAAGGCGTGCCGGTCACCTGGCTGGGCTTGGCCACCAGGTTGCAGAAGTACTGCACGATCAGGATGCCGACCAGCAGCGACACCAGCACCTGCCAGCTGGTCAGCCCCAGCGCGAACAGACTGCCGGCGGTGATATAGCCGCCCACGCTGTGCACGTCCGACATCCAGAAGGCAAAGATGTTGTAGGTGCCCCAGGTCTGCTTGCGCAGCGGCGCCAGGTCCTCATTGGTCAGGCGTTCGTCATACCCCGGCTTGATCAGGGCGTTGCCGTGTGCGGCATGCCCGGCCTGCACCTGCGGTGCGTCGGCGGGGGTTGCGGTGGCTTGCATCATCTGAGTCTCCTGGCAGATGTGTGTCTTGACGATAGGCGACATGCGGCCGTTGGGCTCTTTGGTGTGCGCCGGTGGAAAACTGCTTTTTATTGACTACAAAATTGTCTACAAAATTGATTGAGTGTGTAGACGATGTTGTAGATCACGGATTCGTGATTGTCAACATTCGCTTTCCCTGAAGTCTTCTCGCCCAATCCGGAATGTCCTCAGGGGTTTACCCCCGGCTTGATTCGTGCGAATCCTGAATATAGGATGTCCAACATCCCATCTGTAGATGGCCTGGCAAAGAGACAAAATTGGAGACAACTGTGGGGCATGGTCCGCTTTCCCGATTCACCGTACTCGACCTCACGCGCGTGCGCTCCGGTCCGGCCGCCGTGCGCCAGTTCGCCGACTGGGGGGCGACCGTCATCAAGATCGAAGAGCCGGGCCAGGCGCCCGATGACAAGCCGGGCGGTTCGGCGCAGTTTGCCGACTACCAGAACACCCATCGCAACAAGCAGAGCATTACGCTCAACCTCAAGCATCCGGAGGGGCGCGCGCTGTTCCTGGAGCTGGTGCGCAAGGCCGATGTGGTGGTGGAGAACTACCGGCCCAACGTGAAGTTCAAGCTGGGCATCGACTATGAGTCGCTGCGCAAGGTCAATCCGCGCATCGTCTATGGCAGCGTATCGGGGTTCGGGCAGGATGGTCCGTACCACGAGCGCCCGGGTCTGGACCAGATCGCGCAAGGGATCTCCGGCATGATGTCGGTCACGGGCGAACCCGGGCGCGGACCGATGCGCGCGGGGATTCCCGTTGCGGACCTGACCGCCGGTCTGTTCTGCGCGATCGGCCTGATGGTGGCGCTGCTGGAACGCGAAGTGTCCGGCCAGGGCCAGTGGGTGCAGACCTCCCTGCTGCAATCGCAGCTGTGGATGATGGACTTCCAGGCCATGCGCTGGCTGATGAATGGCGAGGTGCCGGGCCAGAGCGGCAACGATCATCCCACCAGCAGCCCGACCGGCGTGTTCCCGACGCAGGATGGCTACATGAATATTGCCGCCATGGGCAACGACATCTTCGCGCGGCTGTGCAAGGTGCTTGAGGTGCCTGAACTCATCGCGGACGAGCGCTTCCTGACGGTGCCGTTGCGTGCCCGCAATCGGCCGGCGCTGAACGCCGCGATCGCCGGGCGCACGCGCACCCGCACCACCGAGGAATGGATCGCCCGCATGAATCGCGAAGGGGTGCCGTGCGGCCCCATCCTCAGCATGAACGAGGCCTTCGCCGATCCGCAGGTCGAACATCTGCGCATGAGCCAGCCCATCGAGCACCCCAGGCTGGGCACGATCTCCGTCGTCGGCCAGCCGGTGATCCTGAGCCGGACCTCGCTGGGCGAACTGGCGCCGGCACCGGAGAGCGGTGAGCACAACCACGACGTGTACCGCTCGCTGCTCGGCCTGGATTCCGCGCGGATCGAAGCGCTTGCAGCGCAGGGGGTCATCTGATTGGGCGCTACCATATCCGCCATGATTGCCCCGCTTCCGGGGCCACGGACATGACGGAGATTCTGATGAAGGCCCAACTTGGCATGGAGATTCGCGGATTCACGAGCCTGCGCCGGCCGGACAACCTGCCCGACGAGATCGCGCACCAGATCCGCCAGCGCATCCTGGACGGCACCCTGGCCCACGGGCAGCAGCTGCCCACGGAGAACGAGCTGGCCACCGCGTTCGACGTGAGCCGCAATGTCGTGCGCGAGGCCATCGCGCGCCTGAAGCTGGCCGGCTACGTTGAAACCCGGCGCGGCACCGGCACGTTCGTGGCGCAGGGCATCGGGCAGCGCAACTTCGAGATCGTCACCGACGAGCTGCTGCATGAGGATGCGCTCGAGCATGTCTTCCAGCTGCGCGTCGAGATCGAATCGGGCGCGGCCGCGCTGGCGGCGCGGTTCCGCACGCCCGCGCAGCTGGAGGCGCTGCGACTGGCGCTGGCGAAGGTCGATGAAGCGGGCGCAGACTGGGAAAAGGGCGCGGACACCGCACTCGATTTTCACCTCGCTGTGGGCAATGCGACCAACAACCCGTACTTCATCCGCTTGATGGCCCATCTGAGCCATGTGCTCCACGACTCCGTGCGCACGCTGCGCTCCACCTCGACCGGGACCACGCGCATCGCGGAAGTCGAGCAGGAGCACCACGCGATCTTCGACGCCATTGCCGCGGGGAACGCCGACCAGGCGCGCGCCGCCATGCGCTACCACTTGACCAACGGTATTGAAAGACATAAGGCCCGAGCGCCTGGAAAGACAACATGACCACGACACGCATACTGCAAGGCGAGATTACCGATACCCTGCTGGTGGAAAAACGCGGCCGCACCGGCTGGATTACCTTCAACGACCCTGGCCGCCACAACGCCGTCTCGTTCGACATGTGGGCGGCACTGCCCCAGGCGCTCGCAGCGTTCGAGCAGGACGACGAAGTGCGCTCGGTAGTGCTGACTGGCGCCGGAGAGCGCGCCTTCGTGAGCGGGGCGAACATCGCGCAGTTCGACAACCTGCGCTCCGGCGAAGAGGCCGTCGCGGCCTATGAGCAAGTGGCAGAGGCCGCCCAGCTGGCTCTCTACGACCACGCCAAGCCGACCCTCGCCAGGATCAAGGGCTATTGCATCGGCGGCGGCCTGAATATCGCGCTGTGCTGTGACATCCGGATCGCGTCGTCCGACAGCACCTTTGCCATTCCGGCCGGCAAGCTCGGCCTGGGCTACCGGCTCACCGCAATCCGGAATCTGGTCAGCACGGTCGGCGCCGCCAATGCGCTCGAAATCTTCCTGACCGCCAACCGCTATGCGGCGGCGGACGCCAAGGCCCTTGGCCTGGTCCACCACGTGACCGATGCGGCCGACCTCGACACGACGCTGCAGACACGCCTGGACCAGATTGCCGCCAATGCGCCCCTCACGCTGCGCGCCGGCAAACGCATGATTCGTCAATTGCAGCAGCTGGGCCCGCAGGTCGATATCGCGGGCATGCAGCAGCTCGTCATGCAGTGCTTCGCCAGCGACGATTACCGCGAGGGCAAGCGCGCCTTCGCCGAAAAGCGCAGCCCCGTCTTCAAGGGCCAATAAGCGTTACATCCCGGCGATCCGGGAATATCGGCAATACCGCCACGCATGACGTGGGGACACATACAAAAGAGAGGAGATATGGCATGAACACGAAGCAGAGGCTTGTCCTCGCGATGGCCGTGGCCGGCCTGGGCCTGGCAGGGCACGCGGCGGCCCAATATCCGCAACAGCCCATCCGTATCGTGGTGGGCTATGCGGCCGGGGGCACCACCGACATCCTGGCGCGGGCGCTGGCCGAACAACTGGCCAGCGAGCTGAAGCAGTCGGTGATCATCGAGAACAAGCCCGGCGCGGCCGGCAACTCGGCCGCCGCCTATGTGCAGCAGTCGGCGCCGGATGGCTATACGCTGTTCATGGCAACCGTGTCGAGCCACGGCATCAACCCAGCCTTGTACAAGAAAACGCTGGGCTACGAGCCGGTCAGCGGCTTTGCGCCCGTCAGCATGGTCGCCTCGATCCCGCTCGTGCTGATCACGACCCCGAACCTGCCCGCCAGGAACGTGCCTGACCTGGTGACGCTGGCCCGGAAGAAGTCGGGAGAGCTGAACTACGCATCCAGCGGCAACGGTTCGCCGGTCCACCTGGCCGGTGCGATGTTTGCCCAGAGCGCCAATGCCAAGCTGGTGCATGTGCCGTATCGGGGCGGAGCGCTTGCCAATACTTCGGTGATCGCCGGCGAGACGCAACTGAGCTTCGCCACGCTGCCTGGCGCCCTGCCGCAGGTGAAGGCCGGCAGGCTGCGCGCCATCGCCGTGACCACCAGGGAGCGGTCGCCGCAGCTGCCGGATGTTCCCGCCATGCGTGAAGTGCCGGGCTTCGGCAGCTTCGAGATCAATACCTGGAATGCATTGCTGGCACCGAAAAATACGCCCCAGCCGGTGATCGATGCGCTGAACCGGGCCGTCGCCAGGTCACTGGCATCGCCGAAGCTTATTCAGCGCTTCAACGGGGAGGGGGCGACGCCGGCCAGCAGCACCCCGGCCGAGCTCAGCCGCTTCGTCAACGCCGAGCTGGCCAAATGGGCTGGCGTCGTGAAAGACCTGGACGTCAAGGTCGACTGAAGGCAGGCGTCCGCAGAAGCGGGGCTTCTGCGGGCGGCCTTGCAGTCCGGCCAATCTCAATACGCAATCTTCGCCGTCAGGCTCACGCTGCGCGGATCCGCGGGCTGGATGTAGTTCTCGTACTGGAAGCCCCAGTAGCGCTTGTTGGTCACGTTATTCAGCGCGGCGCGCAGCGTCAGGTCCTTGCCGGCGACGCGGGTGTTGTAGCTCGCGCCGAGATTGAACACCGTGTAGCCGCCGGCCTCCAGCGTATTGCCCGCGTTCAGCTTGGTATTGCCGGTGTACTTGCCATCGACGCCAAGGCGCAGGCCGGGCACGAACGGCACGCGGTAGCTGATGCGTCCGGCCAGCACCAGGTCAGGCGCACCGGCGACGCGCTTGCCGTTGTTCGCCAGGCCCTTGTCGTAGTACGAGTCCAGGTACATCGCGCTCGCGCCGAATTCCCACTGCGGGCCCAGCCGGTACACGCCGGCCAGCTCCAGCCCCTGGTAGATCGAGGTGCCGTCCTGCTGGCGCGTCGGCACGCCGCCGTTGATGCTGTCGTACTCGGCGCCGCGCTCGATGCGGAAGGCGGCGGCGGTGGCGCTCCAGGCGGCCTGGTCGGCCTTGACGCCGACTTCATACTGCTTGCTGCGGATCGGGCTGAGCAGCTGGCGAGCGTTGGTGTAGCCATCCGGCACGATCGAGCCGGGCTCCAGCGCTTCCACGTAGCTGGCGTAGACCGTGGCCGTGGGCACGGGCTTGAACATCAGCGCCAGCGTGGGCGTGACCACGCCGTTCTTGCTGTAGCTGGAGCTCACCGGCACGTAGCCGTTCTGCTCGAAGTTGGTCACGCGCAGGCCGGCCAGCACCGACCAGCGCTCGCTCAGCTGGACGGTGTCGCTGGCGAACACCGACTTCTGCGTGATGTCGCTGTTGCGCACCTTGTTGAAGGCGGTCGAGCTGAAGTACGTGTTGGTGTTGGGCTCGAAGATATTGCCGGCGCCGATGACGGCGCCGAAGCCGTTGTTGTCATAGCGGTCGATCTGCTTCTGCCACGACAGGCCCGCCACCAGCTGGTGCCCGAACGGCCCGGTGCGGAACTTGCCTTCCAGCATCGCCTGCCATTGGCCCACCTGCTGGTTCTGCGCGGTGTCGTAGCGCTGGTCGCTGTAGTCGCCGGCCTGGTTCAGCAGGTTGTAGGTGCTTTCGTTGCGGCTGCGGTTGACCTTGGTGAAGCTGTAGTTGGTGCTCACCGCCCAGTCCGGATTGATCTGGTAGCGCAGGCCGGTGCTGTACAGCTGCAGGTTGGTGTTCAGGTGCTGGTCGGCACCGGCGAAGTTGCGGATGCGGCCGGACACCGCGGCCGGCAGGGCCGTGTCGCCGTAGCTCCACAGACTGAACGACGGCATCTGGCCAGCGGCGCGACGGTCCTGGTAGATCGAGTCGAAGGTCCAGGTCAGGTCCCTGGTCAGGCGCGCATCCAGGCCCAGCGAGACGCTGTCGCGGTTGATATTGCGCGCGTTGTAGGGCGTGCCTTCCTCGTGCGTCACGTTCAGGCGGTAGCCGAACATATTGTTCGGGCCGGCGCGCCCGCCCAGGTCGACGTGCTCGCTCCAGACATTGGCGGCGCGGTAGCCCAGTTCGAACGAGGCGGAGAAGGTGTCGGTCGGCTTCTTGGTGACGTAGTTGACGATGCCGCCCGGGGTGGCGAAGCCGTACATGAAGCCCGGCAGCCCCTTGAGCAGTTCCACTTGCTCCATGTGCTCGTAGGGCAGCGTGATGCCGTAGGCCACGAACGGCAGCCCGTTGATCTTGAAGCCGTTCTGCCAGTCGATCTGCAGGCCGCGCACGCTCAGGTAGCTGGACCAGCTGTTGTAGCCGTTGCCGTTGTCGCTGACCGACGCATCCATCGCAAACACATCGCCCAGCTTGGCCACCTGGCGCTCAGCAAGGTCTTCGCCGGTGACGATGGTGGTGGAGTACGGGGTGTCGAGCTGCGTGCGCGAGCCCAGCGCGCCGGTGCTGGCCTTTTTCTCAAGCTGCAGGCCGGAATCGTCGACCGCCGAGGCGCTGACGGTCACCGCGGGCAGCGACTGCGCATCCGCCGGCGCCGCGGCTTGCTGTGCCAGCGCGGCGGTTGCCGGAAAGCCGACCACGACAGCCAGTTGTGCCAGCACGGCGAGATGGCGGGGCATGGGTGCGCGCAGGCGCGCGGCGCGAATGACTTGACGATTCATGAGGGGACCCGCAGGGGCAGGAGACAGGCAAACCTGTATGTAAATGTAGATACAAATGCGAATAATTCGCATTTATGAAAAGGCCGAATGATGCTAGCGTTGGGATAGGGCGTCAAGACGCCACATGAGCCTTGTGGTTGAAAACAACGGGGCGGCATCAAACTGGGCGACGTAGCTCATATGAGCTACAACGTGAATACAATTGGCGTGGATAAATCTCAAACTGGTCGAGATGTCCACTTATCCGTTCTCCACTTCGCTATTGTTCGCAGGAGCCTGTCATGTCCGCTTCGACCTTTGTCCGAGCCCGTATCGACGTTGAAATCAAGGAAGAGGCCGCGATCGTTCTGGAAGCGATGGGACTGACGGTTTCAGACGCCGTGCGCATGCTTTTGACGCGCGTGGCACGTGAAAAGGCATTGCCTGTGGAACTGATGACTCCCAATCCAGCAACCATTGCGTCGCTAAAAGAGGCGCGGGCCGGTGGCCTCCGCAAGTTCGGGTCGGTGAGCGACCTGATGGCGGATCTCAATGATGAGGACGATTGAACGGACGACCCAATTCAAGCGCGATTACAAGCGCGAACTCAAAGGGCCGTTCAAGGCGCTGCTGCAAAGCCCGGCTGGTGACTGGTTTGCAATCCTGACTGCCTTGGCGAGTGACATGTCGCTGCCGGACAAATTTCGCGACCATGCGCTTGGCGGCCAGTGGAAGGACGGACTTCCGGGATTGCCATGTTCGGCCAGACCTTTTGCTGATCTATCGGAAGCCAGACCCTTGGACACTGCAACTTGTCCGGCTTGGGTCGCATAGCGAGCTGGCCATGTAACGCGCAGTCCAGACCGCCAGCAAATGAAAAGCGCGCGGCACGATCAGTGCCGCGCGCTTTTTTTCAAGGACAGCAAGCCGCCGCGAATGGCGGCATGCCGTGGATGGCGACTTAACGCTTGCCGTCCTTCGCGTACACCCGCTCACCCGCCACCCAGGTCTCCAGCACCTGGGTCTTCCAGATGTCTGCCGGCTTGGCCTTGAACAGGTCCTGGTCGACCAGGATGAAGTCGGCCCACTTGCCGGCTTCGAGCGAGCCCAGCGTCTTCTCCTGGTGCTCGGCATAGGCCGCGTCCAGGGTGAAGGCGCGGAATGCCTGCGGCAGGGTCATGGCCTCTTCCGGATGCCAGCCGCGGATCGGGCGGCCTTCATGGTCAGTGCGGGTGACCGCGGCGTGCAGGCCGTAGAACGGGTTGGCCGATTCCACCGGGAAGTCCGAGCCGCCCGCGATCACGGTGCCTTGCTTGAGCAGCGTCTGCCAGGCATAGGCGCCCTTGATGCGATCCTTGCCGACACGGTCTTCGGCCATGTTCATGTCGCTGGTGGCGTGCGTGGGCTGCATCGAGGCGATCAGGTCCAGCGTCTTGAAGCGCGGGATGTCCGACAGCGCGATCACCTGCGCGTGCTCGACGCGGTTACGCAACTGGCGCCCGCCCACGTCCTTGTAGGCCGTTTCCATGGCATCCAGCACCTGGTGGTTGGTGGCATCGCCGATGGCGTGGATGTTGACCTGGTAGCCGGCCTTGATCGCGGTCTTGATCGCGGTCTGCATGGCGGCATCGCTCATGAAGAGCAGGCCGCTGTGCACGTGGTCGTCCGAGTACGGTGCCATCAGCGCGGCGCCGCGGCTGCCCAGTGCGCCGTCGCCATACAGCTTGACCGCGCGCAGGTAGTAGCGGTCGTTGCCATAGCCCACCAGCGGCCCCTTGGCCGACAGCGCCTTGAAGTCGTCGCCGGTGTCGCGGATCATGCCGTAGATGCGCGTGGTCAGCTTGCCCTGGTCGGCGAACTCGCGGTAAATCTTGTCTTCGGCAACGGTCACCCCGGCGTCGCCCGCTGCGGTCAGGCCGAGCGCGTTCATGTGCGCCAGCGAGGCGGCCAGCGCGGCGCGGCGGTCATCGTCGCTGTACGGCGGGATCACGCTGTTGACCAGCGCCATGGCCTTGTCGACCAGCACGCCGGTGGGGTTGCCGTTGGCATCGCGCTCGATGCGTCCGCCGGCCGGGTCCTTGGTGTCGCGCGTGATGCCGGCGGCCTGCAGCGCCTTGGTGTTGAGCCACGCGGCGTGGCCGTCCACGCGCACCAGCCGCACCGGGCGGTCCGACACCGCCGCGTCCAGCTCGGCCGCGGTCGGGAAGCGGCCCAGCTTCCAGTTCACCTGGTTCCAGCCATAGCCCAGCAGCCACTTGCGCTGCGGGTTCTTGTCGCCATAGGCGCGGATCATGCCTTGCGCCTCGGCCAGCGTCCTGGTGCCGGACAGCGAGATCTCGGTGGTCTTGAAGCCCAGGCGGAACACGTGGCCGTGGGCGTCGATCAGGCCCGGCAGCAGGGTCTTGCCCTGGCCGTCGATGCGTTTGGCATCGGGGTACTGCGCGCGCAGTGCGGCGGCGTCGCCGGTGGCCAGCACCTTGCCCTGGTCGAACACCAGGCCGGTGAAGCTGGTGATCTTGTCCTGCTTCAGGGTGTAGCCCTGCACCGATTCCACCAGCGTCGGCGCGGCGTGCGCGGACAGGCTCAGTGCCATGCCGGCGCCAAGCGCCAGCATGCTCATGCGGATTGCTCTCTTCAAAGCGATGCTCCTTGTTGTTGTTGTGCTTGTGCTTTCTTGCTCTTGTGTACTGCTGGTTGTGAAGCGCGCGGGAATGGCGCTTATTCACCGATTGCCGGCACGGCGGCGCGCGCCGGGGCGGCATCGCGTCTGGCCGGCAGGGCGGGGAATTGCATCTCGGCATAGGACACGAAGCGCGTCTTGCGCGCAATGCGATAGCCCAGCCAGATCAGGAGGAAGATCGGGATGCCGATATAGGTGGCGGCCACGCTGACCCAGTCGATCTTGCCGCTGGTGAAAGCCTGGTAGTTCTGCCCAAGCGTCACGATCAGGCACAGCGCAAAGGCGAAGATCGGCCCGTAGGGGAAGAACGGCGAGCGGTAAGGCAGCCGGTCCAGGTCCAGCCCTTGCGCGACAAAGCCCTTGCGGAAGCGGTAATGGCTGACCGCAATGCCCAGCCACGCGATAAATCCGGTCATGCCGGACAGGTTCAGCAGCCACAGGTAGACCGACCTGCTTTCGAACAACGAGGTGAGAAAGCACAGCGCGCCCACCGCGGTAGTGGCCAGCAGCGCCATCAGCGGCACGCCGTTGCGCGTGAGCTGCGCAAAGATGCGCGGCGCGCGGCCTTCGGTGGCCAGGTTGTACAGCATGCGGGTGGAGGCATACATGCCAGAATTGCCGGCCGACAGCACCGCGGTCAGGATCACCGCGTTCATCACGCCTGCCGCAAAGGCCAGGCCCGCATGGCGGAACACCAGCGTGAACGGGCTGACGCCCACGGTCTGCACGTCGTTCTTGAGCAGGTTCGGGTCGGTGTAGGGGATCAGGATGCCGATGATCAGGATCGCCAGCACATAGAACAGCAGGATGCGCCAGAACACCTGGCGCACCGCGCGCGGGATGTTCTTGGCCGGATCGGCCGATTCGCCGGCGGCGACGCCGATCAGCTCGGTGCCCTGGAACGAGAAGCCGGCGATCATGGCCACGCCGATCAGCGCCGGCAGGCCGCCGACGAAGGGCGCGTCGCCGGTGGTCAGGTTGGCCAGTCCGTGGGAGGCCGACACGTCGCCGCGCAGGATGCCGAAGATCATCAGCGTGCCGATGCCGATAAAGGCGATCACCGTCACCACCTTGACCAGCGCGCACCAGTACTCGGCCTCGCCGAAGCCGCGCACCGAGATCGCGTTGAGCAGGAACATCAGGCCCAGGAACAGCGCGCTCCACAGCACGCCCGGCGTGTCGGGGAACCAGTACTGCATCACCAGCTGGGCCGCGGCCAGTTCCACCGCGATGGTCACCGCCCAGTTGTACCAGTAGTTCCAGCCGAGCGCGAAGCCGAAGCCTTCATCGACATAGCGCGCGCCATAGGTGGCGAACGAGCCCGACACCGGCATATAGGCCGCCAGCTCGCCCAGGCTGGTCATCAGGAAATAGACCATCGCCCCGATCAGGATATAGGCGGCCAGCGCGCCGCCGGGGCCGGCCTGTGCGATGGTGGCACCCGAGGCCACGAACAGCCCCGTGCCGATCGAGCCGCCGATGGCGATCATGGTGAGATGGCGTGCCCGCAGGGTGCGGCGCAGCGTCGGCGCGGGGGCGCCGGAAGAGGTGGGCTGGGAAGGTTGGCTTGACATCAGGATCCGGTCTGGGCGCGCGCCAGGACAAAAGGTCGCGAAGGCGCGCAACTATGCCGGCATCGCCGAGAGGCGGCAAGCTGCGCCGAAGCGCCAGCCGCACGGGTCGCGGCGGCCCGCCGCCAGTGCCTCCTCCCGGTTCTACCGGCCGGTATATTGGGCGGCATCATAAGAGAAATCGTTGTGCAGGGAAAGCCGCTGCGCGAGCCGCGCGCCGCCCGGTGTGCCGCATTGGCCGCGTGACCGCATTACCTGTGCATGCGATGTAGGACAAACACCCGACGCGGAACAGGAATGGCACCGCTGCCACGGCAGCGGCGCGCGGTATATCGTGCGAGGTAGCAGGCGCTGCATGCCGGCCGGCGCGCGGGGCCAGCCCCATCCCATCCCGCCGCAGGGAGACCTCACGGATGTTCCAGACGCTCTGTCATGTTCCGTTCGATACCCGGCCAAGCCGTGCCGCGAGGCACGCGGGCGCCAGCCGGGGCCTGCGCCGGCTGACGGCGGCGATGCTCGGGTCGGCGCTGGCGGCCGGGTTGCTGGCAGGGTGCGCCAGCCTGCCAGCCTCGGCGCAGCGCACCCCCTCGAGCGCCCCGGTCAGTACCGCCGACACCCCGCTGGGCAAGGTGCTGGCGCCGCGCCTGGCGCAGCACCCAGGCGAGTCGCTGTTCTATCCGCTGCAGTCCGGGCCCGACGCGCTCGCTGCGCGGCTGGCGATGGCGCGTGCGGCGCAACGCAGCCTGGACCTGCAGACCTATATCTTCGAGACCACCGGCACCGGCGCCGCCGTGCTGGGCGACATCATCGACGCGGCCGACCGCGGCGTGCGCGTGCGCATGCTGCTCGACGACCTGCATACCGGTGGCATGGACAAGATCCTGTCGGCCATCGATTCGCATCCCAATATCGAGGTGCGACTGTTCAATCCGTTTGCCAACCGCAGCGTGCGCTGGCTGGAAATGCTGGCCGGCTTCAAGCGGCTGGACCGGCGCATGCACAACAAGTCGATGACGGTGGACAACCAGATGACCCTGCTGGGCGGGCGCAATGTCGGCGATGCCTACTTCTCCGCGCGCGCCGACATGGACTTCAGCGACCTCGATGTGCTGATTGCCGGACCGGCGGTGCCGCAGGTATCGGCGGTGTTCGACGAATACTGGAACGACCAGTCCTCATACCCGGTGGTGGCGTTGATCCCCGCAGGCAAGGAAGCGCCGGTTGAGATGCGCAGCCTGCGCAAGGGCCTGGAAGCACGCGGCGACCAGGCCGTCGCCAGCCCCTACGTGAAGGAATTGCTGGAGTCCGGCCTGGCCAAGGGCATCGAGAGCGGCCGCATGCCTGCCTACAGCGGCAAGGCTGTCGTGGTCTCCGACAAGGCCGCCAAGATTACGCACCAGACCGACGACGACCCCGGGCACGCCACCGCCCGGCTCGAGAAAATGATCAACGGCGCGCAGAAGGAAGTGCTGCTGATCTCGCCGTACTTCGTGCCGGACGACGATGGCGAGGCCTGGCTGATCGCCCTGGCAAAGCGCGGCATCCGCGTGCGCATCCTGACCAACTCGTTTGCCGCCACCGATGTCAGCCCGGTGCATGCCGGCTACGCCCCGCACCGGCTGGCGCTGGTGGCCGCGGGCGTCGAGCTGTACGAGCTCAAGCCCAGCGCCTACGCCGAACTGGCAAGCAGCGGCAAGGCCGCGCGCGGTTCGCGCTCGCGCTCATGGCTGTCGTCCAGCCGCGCCAGCCTGCATGCCAAGAACTACATCGTCGACCGGCACCTGGTATTCATCGGCTCGCTCAACATGGACCCGCGCTCGGCCAAGCTCAATACCGAGATGGGCGTCGTGCTGGACAGCCCGGCGCTGGCCGAGCGCATGATCAAGTCCACCGAGCACGGGCTGCTCGACATGGCCTATCGCGTCGGCATGCAGACCGATGGCGACGGCGGCAACCGGCGTCTGACCTGGACCACGCGCGAGAAGGGGCAGCTCATGGTCTATGACAGCGAACCCGGCATGGGTCCGCTGCAGCATCTGGGCATCGGCGTGCTGCGCGTGCTCCCGATCAAGGAAGAGCTATAAGCCTGGCTGCGGTGCTGCACCGCGCCTTTCCTGAACCCGGGTTTGGGCGTATGGTTTTCCGCTTCGTTGCCTGCCGCAAAGGAGCTTCATGAAGGCCGCTGTCCTGTATCAACCCAAGACCCCGCTGATTATCGAAGACGTTGCCATCGGCAAGCCCGGCCCGCGCGAGGTGCTGGTGCGCACCGCCGCCGTGGGCGTGTGCCACTCGGACCTGCATTTCCTGGACGGTGCCTACCCGTACCCGATGCCGGCAATCCTGGGCCACGAGGCCGCGGGTGTGGTCGAGCAGGTCGGCGCCGAAGTGCGCACGGTCAAGCCCGGTGACCACGTGATCACCTGCCTGTCGGCCTACTGCGGCCATTGCGAACACTGCCTGACCGGCCGCCTGTCGCTGTGCATTGAGCCCGATACCCGCCGCCGCGAAGGCGAAGAGCCGCGCCTGATGGCCCGCCAGGGCGGGCCCATGAACCAGTTCCTGAACCTGTCGGCGTTCGCCGAGCAGATGCTGATCCATGAGCACGCGCTGGTGGCAATACGGCGCGACATGCCGCTGGACCGCGCCGCGCTGATCGGCTGCGCGGTCACCACCGGCATGGGCGCGGTGATCCATACCGCGAAGGTGCAGCCGGGCGAGACCGTTGCCGTGATCGGCTGCGGCGGCATCGGGCTGGCCACGGTCAACAGCGCCGCCATCGCCGGTGCCGGGCGCATCATCGCCATCGACCGCGTGCCGGCCAAGCTGGAGCTGGCGCGCAGGTTCGGCGCGACCGACGTGATCGACGCCGGCAATGCCGATGTGCTGGATGCCGTGCGCACCCTCACCGGCGGCGGCGTGCACCATGCCTTCGAGGCCATCGGCCTGAAGCAGACCACCGAGCAGGCCTTTGCCATGCTGCGCCGGGGCGGCACCGCCACGGTCATCGGCATGATCGCGCCGGGCGTCAAGATTGAACTGAAGGGCAGCGATTTCCTGGGCGAGAAGCGCATCCAGGGCTCGCTGATGGGCTCCAACCGCTTCCCGGTGGACATGCCGCGCATGGTGGACTTCTATATGGCCGGCCGCCTGCACCTGGACGAACTGATCGCGCAGCGCCTGCCGCTGGAGCGCATCAACGATGCCTTCGACCAACTGCGCCGCGGCGAGCTGGCGCGCTCGGTGATCCTGTTCGATTAAGGGCCGCCGCCCACAGCGCCATGGTTCGCGCTGTGGGACAATCGCGGCGCACCGCAATGACGAGGCGCCGCATGAAGACAATCGAATGGAAGGACTGGGAGATTTTTTGCCGCGTGGTGGAAGGCGGCGGCTTCACCCAGGGGGCCGAGCTGGCAGAGGTACCCAAATCTTCCGCCAGCGCCGCGGTGGCACGGCTGGAAAGCCAGCTAGGCATCCGCCTGTTCGAGCGCACCACGCGCCGCGTGCGCGTGACCGAACGCGGCCAGCGCCTGTATGAGCGCGTGGCGCCGCTGTTCGCCGAACTCCATGAAATCAGTGCCGAGGCTACCTCGGACAGCGCCGAAGTCAGCGGCCTGCTGCGCATCTCCACCCCCTATGAAGTCGGCTCCCAGCATCTGTCCGAAAGCCTGACGCGCGTGCTGCGCGCCCACCCCGGCCTGCGCGTGCAGGTCGATGTCAGCTGGGACCAGCCCGACCTGATCCGCCACGGCTACGACCTCGCGTTCGTGATGACCGACACCGCGCTGCACGACACCTCGTTCGCCAGCAAGCGCGTGGTGCTGGTTGAGCGCGCCTTCTATGCCGCGCCGGCACTGATCAAGACGCGCGGGCTGCCGCGCACGCCGCAGGACCTGCAGGGGTGGCCCACGCTGGGCAATGCCGACGACCGCCACTGGGAGTTCCTGCGCGACGGCGTGGAGATTGCACGCCTGGATGTCGAGCCGCGCATCTGCACCCATAACGCCGAGCTGCGGCTCAAGGCGGCGCTCGACGGGCTGGGCGTGACGCGGCTGTCGCCGCGCTTCGTGCAGGATGCGGTCGGTCAGGGGCAACTGGTGCGGGTGCTGCCGGGCTATGCCTCATCGCCGCTGAAGGTCTACGTGCTGATGCCGGCGCGCAAGCTGATGCCGGCCAGCGTGCGGGTGCTGCTGGACATGCTGGAGCAGACGCTGGGGGTGCCGGAGGCGCGGCGCCCGTACGGCAAGCGGAGGGAGAACGCTTAGCTGCCGCGGCCTCCGCTTGCGGGCATCGGTCAATAAGGCTGCTCGGCCGGCCGCACGTCAAAGTGCAGCACTTCGGCAAGATCCAGCATCTCCTCGTCGTCCTCGCTGCGCGTGATCCAGCCGCCGTAGGCGTCGCCGCCGGTATCCCAGTTCCACAGCGTATAGCCGGCCACGCGCAATTGGTTGTGCGCCAGCTCCATCAGTTCCGGCACGCTGGTGGTCTCCAGGAAGGCTTCTTCCTCGGGGTCGTCGCTGCCCCAGTCGATCTCCAGGTCGATCCGTTCGCACAACTGGTTCAGGCAGCCGATAAAGGACTGGGCATCCTTCCAGTCGACAAAGAACCCGGACTGCCAGTCGATGACCTCACGGATCACCCACAGCAGTTCCTGGCCATCGGTGTCATCGTCCTCGGCATCGAGCAGGGCATCTTCAAACATCGACAGCTGCGCCGAGGTCTGCGCGCTGTCGCCAAGGTTGATCAGGGCGAAGAAACGCGCAATCGCGTCCTGCGTGTCGTCGTCCAGGGGTGTGGCCATCTTGTTTTCTCCTGTTGCTTGCTGCGGTCTCCTAGGCCGCGATGCGAATGATCTCGCGTTGGCCCGCCGGTGTCACGCGCAACGCGCGCGAGGTGCGCGTAGGCTCGACCCAGCCGCGCGACAGCAGGCTGCCCAACAGCGCCGCGCCAAGCGCGCCGCCCAGGTGCGGCTTGCGCTCGCTCCAGTCCGGGCAGGTGCAGGCAAACTGGCGCCGCTTGCGCCGCGCCGCCTCCACGTCGACACCCAGCCCCGCCAGCGCCTGCGCGCCGTCGCCGCTCAGGTCTACGCGCTGTCCGTCCAGCATCAGCCAGCCTGAATGCGTCATCCGCTCGAACAGGCCCACGGCCAGCTCGCCCGCCAGGTGGTCATAGCAGGTGCGCGCCTGGCGCAGCGCCGGTGGCGCGGTGCGCGATACCGGCACGTCGCGCAGCCGCGGCGGCTGGCTGGCCAGCGACGCCGACGCCAGCGCCTCGATCGCCACGCCGATCTCCGGCGCGGCCAGGCGGTAGTAGCGGTTGCGCCCGCGCGTCTCCGCCACCAGCAGCCCGCCTTCGGTCAAGCGGGCCAGGTGGCCGCTGGTGGAGGAGGCCGACAGCCCGGCGATCAGCGCCAGCTCGCCGGCGGGCCGGGCGCTGCCGTCCATCAGCGCCCACAGCATGGCCGCGCGGCCGGGATCGGCGAGCAGGGCGGCGAGGTGGCTGATGCCCGGGGTGTAATCCATGGTTTGGCTCCGGATGAAAGGTGGCATGCGGAGTATAGGAGATGGGCCGGTCGTTGTGACCTCGGGGAATAAAGTCCTACCGAAATGTATGGTTCAGCCATCCCTAGCAGCGTGAAGCGGCAGTCCTTTGTCGCCTCGCGCTGCCGCTCTGCAGCAGCGCCTACATTCCCGTTGTCTCCCCACCTCCCGCCAGGCCGCACCCAGCAAGGGCCAATCCGAAACTAACCGGTTTGCCTCTCGGCATGGCAGCTCCGGTAGACATCGGCAAATCTTGGCACGGCGAGGATTTGCTGCACGAGTTCCCAGAAGCACGCGAAGTCCTCTTTTCGCTTCGTGAGGTTGGCCAGTGCGCGATGGAGGGAATCCGGCTCGGCCGTTAGCGCCGACACTCGCTTGCCAAGTCGGACAAAAGCGTCCGCAATATCATGCGTCGGCCCCAGCAGGGTCAGCGATGCGATGCGCTCTGGTATCCGCATGGCCAAGTTTAAAGCTAGCCGCCCAGCTCCAGCGCTCGCCCATGCTCGCCGAGTAGCCACTTCGGACGCACCGTTGGAAAAGGCGCAGAGAAAAGATGGACGAAAATCGCCCGGCAGCGCCTCTCGCTCAATGCCGCGCCGGCCGGCAGACTGTTCCCATGCACGACTACGTCTTGGCCTCCCCTGACTGACCGCCAGCATCGCCCGATTGCCGGTCCAAACGTCGAAGACGCACAATCATTTCCTTCTCGGCTTGTTTGTCGCCGTGGGCCTTCGCGGCTTCAATTCCCTTCTGAAAGGCTACACGCGCCTTCGCATCTTGGCCGAGGTCCACATAGAGAACTCCGAGGGCTCGCCAAGCACCCGAATAGTGCGGGTCCAACTCGGTGGCTTTGACCAGATGAGGGACAGCAGCGGCCAACTCTCCTTGTTGCTGGTACGCCATTGCAAGCGTGACCCTGAGCAGAACGGAGTCCTGGCCAGCGGCGAGTCGTCGCTCCAGCGGTGCTATCGAGAACTTTGGCATGGTCATAGCCCTCCTCTGTCTCCTCACGCGTGTACAGCGGACCTACAAGCCGGGCCAGTGTGTGACTTCGCTTCAAAACCAACGCGCAAATGAAGGGAACGTGCTCGGCGAGAACGCAAGTGGCACAACCATGAACTCGACGAGAGGGCCGCCACGGGCACGACGACGATTGTTGCCGGTTGGCCGACCGCCGACTTCGTACCAACCACGCTTTGCGGAGCGGCGCGTGGACAATGCGATTCAATGGGTGACCGACACTACCTGCCCGGAAATGTCTTCCAGAATACATTTCTGGTAGACCTGTGCGACCACCGCCGCCCGAACGCCCTTGGCGGGGTCGCGTCCCATCGCTTCGAGCGTCTCCCACACCCATCCGGGGCTGATGACATTCACGCGAATCTTGCCTTGCAATTCGAGCGCTGCCGCCCGCCCGAACGCCTCAATGGCGGCGTTCACGGTGCTTACTGCTGCACCACCGAGCATTGGATGCTGCGCGAGGGTGCCACTGGTAAGCGTGACCGACCCGCCCTGGGAGATGTATGGAACCCCATACCGTACAAGATTGACCTGCCCCATCAGTTTATTGGCTAGGCTGAATGCAAAATCGTCGTCAGTCAGGCTGTCCAGTGGGGCGAATTTCGCGGTACCTCCTACGCAGACCACGGCATCAACCATCCCCAGTTGTTTGTACATCGCCAGAATCGACTGCTTGTCGGAGATGTCGACTGAGACCGCCGGCGAGCTACGACTGGCCCCGACCACGTCGTGCTCTTCCGACAATAAAGTCGTAATTTCTTTCCCAAGAAGCCCTGAGGCTCCAATGACCAGGATGCGCATACGTCCCCCTGATAACAGATGATGGGTGGTAGTGAATGGCCCACAGTACCCAGCCCGTTTTCAAGATGAAATAGCCTAGTTCATAGCATACGCCTTGCACGCAACTACGCGCCGACAACAGCTGCTTGGGTACCGAGCGGCAAGGAATGGCCACACTCGCTCGGCCATATTGCCGCGAAGACGCCGCCATGGAACCCCGTGGCGCGAGAGCTACTCAGACTGTTCTTTCTCAGTGTGCATCAAATTGACTCCGATCATGTTCGAGGACCGGAGTTGGTTACAGCTGACTGTGATTGGTGCAAGTCGCGGCGCGTTGGGGCGCTCTGCCTACCCCGCAGATCGGCGATGAACCAAAAAAACCCGCGCGGGCGGGGATGTGTAGCCGAGGGGTCAATCACGACGTGACTGAACGATGGCCGAATGTTCCGAACATTTCTGCCCCACTGGGGCAGGGTCAAGTTTCAGGGGTCGGCATTGGTGCCAGCAACTTTTGCTTTGCCACGTTGCCCTTTGATCCTGAAGAAGAACATCGGCAAAGCCGGTCCCTCCTATGTCGCCAGGTAATCCTGGTTTCGCATTGTTGGCGAATGCTCCCCGTCGCGCCCACTTCTGTGCCGAGAGCTCAGGGGTGCCCCCCGCCTCAGTTCAGCACGCCGTACGCACGCGCTTCAAAGATAGCCTGCGTGCGCGTCTTGACCGCCAGCTTCTTATAGATGTTCTTGACGTGCGACTCGATGGTCAGCCGCGACAGTGACAGTGCGTCGGCGATCTCGCGGTTGGTCGACCCCTTGTTGATGAAGACGAGGATCTCGGTCTCGCGTGCGCTGAGCAGCGGCTTTGCGCTTCCCGTCGGTGAAAGCCTGGTCTCGGCGGGTGCGGCCTTGGGTACCAATGTCGTGAGTAGCCGCTTGGCAATGGACGGATCGATCGGCGTGCCACCGCGCAGCGCGCCCCGCAGGCACACCGTCAGCTCGATGTCGTCGCGCTCCTTGAGCAGGTAGCCGGTGGCGCCGGCGATCAGCGCGCCGACGATTTCCGTGTCCGTGCCCGGTGATGCAATCACGACGATGGGCAGATCCGGAGCACGCTCGCGCAGGCACCGGATCAGCTCGATGCCACCGCCATCGGGCAGGCTGGTGTCGACCAGCGCCATGTCGAACGGACCCTGATCCACCATCGCGCAGGCCTGCGCGATGGTGCCCGCGAACGAGAGCGCGCCGGCCGCGTAGTCGAGCACGGTGAGGATCCCGCAAAGGCGCGTCAGCATCGGGCTCTCGTGCCCGACCAGCAGCAGTTGGCCACGCATGACGTTTCGGCGGCTATCGGAGAGCGTCGCGTTCGTTGGCATGGAGAAAGGCATGGGGGCTGGTGCGACCAGGGATGCGAGCTGCATGCCCGGTCGGGTGCAGTTCAGATGATCAGCGGCGCTGATTTCACCATCGGACCCGCAGTGATGCAATACGGCAACTGTCGTATGCGATTGACATGGCTGACCCCTTTTCTCGTTCTGGTTTGACCCTTGGTAGCGGCGCATGCCACGGTATTGCGTGGCATGCAGCTGGGCCTTGGGTAGAAGTAAAGCCCAATCAGGCGGTTTTTCCTATACCTGAAATCAGGCAGAGGCTGCTGCCGCGCGTTGGGGCAAGCCATCTCCCCCGAATGAGGCTGGGGGCCAGCCAGGCAGGTTTGCGATACCGCGCGGCGCAACCTCGGGCGGTAGCCCTGCTGATCAAAATACCAATTCTCAGGGATTGTGCCCGACCTCACCGTCACCTTAAATTCCGCTTGAATTTGCGCGCCGCAACTAGAAACACAGCAAGGGTCAACGATGGAACGGCGCGCAAAGACAAGGTGCCTTCGTCGTGCCGCAGCACGCCATGCGCGAGCCGGCTGGCGCGGAGCCACCAGCGGGGTCGAGCGCGTGCAGCCTGCTGCCTGCGCACTGCGCCAGGTAGGAACGGGTAACAAAAAGTGGGTTTGCCAGCGAGGGCATCCGTCTTCCGCAGCCGCCATGCCGGCCCTGCGGCGCGATGCGCTTCGACCTTTTTCGGACCGGTTGCGCCGGCCCGGGGGACTGGTTTTGCCTTCAGCACGGGCTGCCGTGCGAAACCGATGATTTGACCGGACACATTCGAGTCCTTCCGGAGAGTTCCATGTCCAATAGTCTGCAGAAGTGGGTAGGGCGAAATCGCCCGCCTCGGGTCCAGATTTCATATGACGTAGAGGTCGGTGACGCGGTCGAGAAGCGCGAGCTGCCCATGGTGGTCGGCCTGCTGGCGGACCTGTCCGGGCAACCGGCAGTGCCGCCGCCCAAGCTCAAGGAACGGCGCTTCATCGAGATCGACCGCGACAACTTCGACGGGATCATGGGCAAGATCGCGCCGCGCCTGGAGTTGTCCGTGCCCGACACCATGAAGGGCGACACCAATCTCAAGGTCGAACTGCGCTTCGACAAGTTCAGCGACTTCCATCCCGAAAGCCTGGTGGCGCAGGTGCCGCGCCTGGCCAAGCTGCTGGAAGCACGCCAGCAACTGCGCGACCTGCTCGGCAAGCTCGATGGCAACGACGAACTCGACGTGCTGCTCGAGCGCATCGTCAACAACGCCGATGAGCTCAAGCTGGTGCGCAGCGAAGCCGACTCCGGCGCCGCGGCGGCACAGCCGGAAACCGGAGACGCCACGCCGGCATGACGCGGCGGCGGGCGCGGGCATCGAGGCCCGCAGGACGCAACGAATTCACAAAGGGTGAACCAGATGGCAAAGAACTCCGCAGCGGACAACGCGAGCGCCGAATCAAAGGGGAGCACCACGGCCGCAGCCGAGCGTGAACTGACGCTGCTCGACCGTATCGTGCAGGAAGGCAATATGGCGGTGGAGCCGTCGCAGAGCGGCTATGCCAGGAAGCTGATCGGCCAGCTGGCCTCGCAGATCCTTGACGAGGGCATGCGCACCAGCCCGGACAAGAGCCTGGTGGCAACCATCAACGAGCGCGTGGCCGAGATCGACCGCCTGCTGAGCGACCAGCTCAACGCGATCATGCACGACCCCGCGTTCCAGGCGCTGGAAGGCGCGTGGACCGGCCTGCACGACATGGTCTACGGCACCGAGACCGGCACCAGCCTGAAGCTGCGCCTGCTCAACGTGACCAAGGCCGAGCTGCTGAAGGATCTTGAAACCGCAGTCGACCACGACATGAGCGTGCTGTTCAAGAAGATCTACGAAGAAGAGTACGGCACCTTCGGCGGCCATCCCTACACGCTGCTGATCGGCGACTACAGCTTCGGCCGCCATCCGCAGGACGTGGCGCTGCTTGAGCGGATATCGAAGGTGGCAGCCGCCGCCCATGCACCGTTCATCACCAGCGCGGCGCCGAGCCTGTTCGACCTGCGCGCTTTCACCGAGCTGGGCGTGACTCGCGACCTGGCCAAGATCTTCGAGAGCGCGGAGCTGGCGCAGTGGCGCGGCTTCCGCGAAACCGAGGATTCGCGCTATGTGTCGCTGGTGCTGCCGTCCTACGCGGCGCGCCTGCCTTACGGCGCCAGGACCAATCCGGTCGAGAGCTTCAATTTCGAAGAAGACGTCGACGGCACCGACCACAGCAAGTACCTGTGGGCCAACTCGGCCTACCAGCTGGGCCTGCGCATCACCGACGCGCATGCCAAGTACAACTGGTCGACCGCCATCCGCGGCGTTGAAGGCGGCGGCAAGGTCGACGGCCTGGTTGCGCATACCTACAAGACGGATGAAGGCGACGTCGCGCTCAAGTGCCCGACCGAGGTCACCATCACCGACCGCCGCGAGAAGGAGCTCAACGACCTGGGCTTCATCGCCATCGTCAATGCCAAGGGCTCGAACAGCGCCACCTTCTTTGGCAGCCAGACGGCAAACAAGCCCAAGGTCTACAACAAGGACCAGGCCAACGCCAACGCGCAGTTGTCTGCCCGGCTGCCGTATGTGCTGGCGGCTTCGCGCTTTGCGCACTACCTGAAGGTGATCATGCGCGACAAGGTGGGCAGCTTCCAGACGCGCGGGGACGTGGAGCGCTACCTGAACAACTGGATCGCCGACTACGTGCTGCTCAATCCCTCCGCGACGCCGGAGGCCAAGTCGCGCTTTCCGCTGAGCGCCGCGCGCGTCGACGTGACCGAGGTGCCGGGCAAGCCCGGCGCCTACCGTGCCACGTGTTTCCTGAAGCCGCACTTCCAGATGGAAGAACTGACCGCATCGATCCGCCTGGTTGCAGACCTGCCGGCAGCGGCAGCGTAGACCGGCAGACTCGCATCCCGGCATCCCCGGGCATAACGGAACTGAGAGAGCACAGACACCATGGACACCATCATTCTCGACATCCCCGAGATCAAGGGCAGCAACAAGCAGCAGACTGGCCGTGCCGCCGAGCGCATCCAGATCTATTCGTTCTCGCACGGCGTGGCGATGGCCGTGACCAATGACCCGGCCAACTCGAAGCGCACCTCGGGCAAGGCGCAGTTCCAGAGCATGACGATGTCAAAGAAGACCGACCAGGCCACGCCCGGCCTGTACGCCGCGTGCGCCGCCGGCAAGTCGCTCGGCGATGTGAAACTCGAGATCGGACGAACCGAAGACGGTGCGTTCCGCTCGGAGATGACCTACACGCTGAGCGACGCGATCGTCGAGTCCATCCAGACCGCTGGCGGCATGGGCGATTCCTCCGACACGTTCACGCTCGACTTCACCCGCATCACCGCGTTCTTCACGCAACAGAAGGGCGACGCGCAGAAGGAAGGCACGGCGGCGTTCGGCTGGGACCTGGTGGAGAACATGGCCTGCGCGGTGTCCGCGCCGCCGGAGCCGCAGAAGAAGGCGGCGTAAGCGGGGCCGCACATGTCCGTCATCGTCACCGGGTGGCCGATGCCGCTGTTCGAGCGGCTGTCGGCGGGTGCGAACGCCCCCTCGGCGCAGTTGCTCCAGGGCGAGCCACTGCGCCAGTCGGTGGCGCGCGAGCTTGCCCGGCTGCTCAATACGCGCTCGCGGCTGACGGCGGCGCAGTTCCTGGAGTCGGACGGGACCGTGCTCGACTACGGTGTGCCGGACTTCTCCTTCCGCTCGTTCCAGTCGGTGCCGGACTGCGACGCGATTGCGGCGCTGGTTGCGCATGCGATCGCGATGTTCGAGCCGCGCCTGCGCCAGGCGCGCGTACGCTTTGCCGAGCGCGACACCCCGCGCCCGGTCCTGGTGATCGACGGCGAGTTGCCGCTGGGCGCCGCGCCGGTGCGCGTGGCATTCGAGCTCGCCGCGGCAGGCCAGGCCGCTGACCCGCGCTGGGGCGATCATGGCTGAGGGCATCGCAGACGGTGCCGGCGACGGCGGCATCCTGCCGTACTACAAGCGCGAGCTTGCCTACCTGCGCACGGAAGGCGCCGCGTTTGCCGAGCGCTATCCCAACGTGGCCGCGCGCATTGCGCTGCATGGCACCGAATCGCTCGACCCGCATACCGAGCGCCTGATCGAAGCCACCGCCTTTCTGGCGGCGCGCGTGCATCGCGACCTGGACCAGGTGTTCCCGCAAGTTGCCGCGGCGCTGCTGGAGAACGTGTGCCCGTCGCTGGTGCAGCCGGTGCCGTCGATGACGGTGGTGCAGTTCGATCTCGACGCGGCCCAGGGCAAGGTGACCGCCGGCTACGCCGTGCCGCGCCACACCGGCCTGCATGCATGCACCGAGGGCGGCGAGATGTGCCGCTTTCGCACGGCGTGGGACACGACGCTGTGGCCGCTGGCGGTCACGCACGCGCGCATGACCGATGACAACGGCCTGCGGCTGACGCTTGAATGCGCCGACGGCGTCGATTTCTCCGAGCTCGAACTGGGAACGCTGCGCATCCATCTGCACGGCGACTGGATGGTGACCGTGCCGTTGTATGAACTGCTGGTCACCAGCGTGGCCGGCGTCAGCGTCGAGCCGCCAGATGGCCCGCCGGCGTGGCTGCCCGCCAGCGCGTGGCGCGAGGCCGGCTACGGCCCCGGCGAGAACGTGCTGCCGCAGCCGCCGCATGCGCAGCCGGCCTACGGGCTGATGCAGGAGTACTTCGCCTTCGCGCGCAAGTTTCACTTCTTCGACCTGGACCTGCCCGCCGGCCGGCTCGGCAAGGGCCGCAGCTGCGACGTGGTGCTGCGCCTGCAGCGCAGCGCACCCGGGCTGGGCCGGCTGCATGCCGGCATGTTCCGGCTTGGCTGCGTGCCGGCGATCAACCTGTTCTCGCAGACCAGCGAGCCCATCATGATCGACCACCGGCACTATGAGTACCGGCTGGTGGCAGACCAGCGCCGCGAGGCGATGACCGAGATCCATTCGATCCGGTCGGTGGTGCTGTCGGATCCGGCCAGCGACCGCTCGCTGGCGGTGCCGCCGTTCGCGGCGGCCACCGACGACCCGGCCGAAGGCGAGCTGTTCTGGCACGCGCGCCGCGAGCCGACCTTGCGGGCCAACCTGTCCGGCACCGACATGTATCTCAGCTTCATCGATGCGGGCAACGTGCAGCGCCTGCCGGCGGCACCCGTGGCGTACGCCAACGTGCTGTGCACCAATCGCCGGCTCGCGGAGCAGGTGCCGGTGGGTGCGCGCATGGTGCTGGAGGATGTGTCGCAGTACGCGCAGGTGCGCTGCCTCTATGAGCCGACCGTGCAGCGCAATCCGCCCATGGGCAGCGAGACCTTGTGGCCGCTGATCTCGCTGCTGACGCTGCACCACGGCACCCTGGCCGGCGGTGGCACCGGGCGCCATGAGGTGCAGCAGATGCTGCGGCTGTTCGCGGGCGACGGCCACCGCCAGCAGGACCAGGTGCGGGGCATCCGCAGCGTGCGCGCGCGCGGCGCGGCCGCGCACGTGGGCACCGAGGCCTGGCGCGGCTACTGCCGTGGCACCGAGGTCTCGATCGAGTTCGATCCCGATGCCTTTGTCGGCGGCTCGCCGCTGCTGCTGGGAGCGGTGCTGGCGCGCTTCCTTGCGCTGTATGCCTCAGTCAATTCCTTCGTGCGGCTAGTCGTGCGCCGCGGAGACGAGATATGGAAGCAATGGCCCGCGATGACGGGCAGCCAGCAGCTGCTTTGATCGACCGCCTGGCGTCCAACCCGGCCGGCTTCGACCTGTTCCAGGCCATCAGCCTGATCGAACGCGCGGTGCCGGGGGCTCAGCCGGTCGGCCGCGGCAATGGCGCCGGGGAGGCGGTGCGCCTGCGCGGACTGGTCTCGCTGGCCTTCCAGCCGCGCGACATCGGCGCGGTGCACGCGTCCGCTGAAGGCGCTGGCCGGGGCGGGCGCCCGTTCACGCTGACGACGCCCGTGATGTCGCTGGCGGGGGCAGGCGGGCCGCTGCCGCTCGCATACACCGAGATGCTGCTCGAACGCCGCGCCGCGCGCGACCCCGCGATGGGCGACCTGCTCGACAGCTTCAATCACCGCTTCCTGTCCTTCCTGTATCGCGGCCGGCGCAAGCACTCGCCCGCACTGGGCGGCCAGCGCCCGACCGGCGGCACGCTGGCGGCGTGCCTGGATGCGCTCAGCAACCTCGGCTTGCAGCGTGGGCCCTCAACCGCCAATGCACCCGCCGGCGCGGCACCGTGGCTGCGCCATGCCGGGCTGCTGGGCGCGGCGCCGCGTTCGATGGCGGGGTTGCTGGCCATGCTGGGGGACCGTCTCGGCCTGGGCGTGAGCGGGACGCAGTGTCTCGGCGGCTGGCTGCCGGTTGAAGCCAGCGATGCCGTGCGGCTCGGCGGACGCGGTGCAGCCGGGGGTATCACGCTCGGCGGCGGTGCGGTGCTGGGGCGGCGCACCTGGGACCAGGCCGCCGGCATCCGGCTTGATGTGCAGGTGCCCGGAGCCGAGCGCCTGCGGGCCTTGCTGCCCGGCGGGCGCGACCACGCGCTGGTCGCGGCGCTGGTGCGCGCCTATGTGCCGCAACCGCTCGATGTGCGGCTCGCGCTCCATCTCGGCACGCGCCAGCCCGCGGGGCTGGGGCTCGGTGCGCGCCTGGGCTGGACCGCCTGGCTGGCCGGCGGCGCCCAGGCACGGCCCGCGCCGGTGCAACTGGCGTTGCGAGCGCACGCATCCTGACCGGCACAAACATGGACATCGATATCCGCACGCTGCTCAGCCGCCTCAATCCCGAGTGCCGGCACGCGATGGAGCAGGCCGCCCAGCTTTGTGTCCGGCAGACGCACTACAGCGTCGACGTCGAGCACCTGCTGCTGCAATTGCTGGAAGGCGGCGCCACGGACCTGCAGGCGATCCTCGCGCACTTCGACCTGGCGCCCGCGCAGGTGGTGTCGCAGCTGCAGAAGGCGATCGACGGCTTCAAGCGCGGCAACGGCCGCACGCCGGCGCTGTCGCCTAACTTCTCGCCGCTGTTCCAGGAGGCCTGGCTGCTCAGTTCGATGCTGCTCGGCGAGCAGCAAGTGCGCGCCGGCACGCTGCTGCTGGCACTGCTGGAGGTGGAAAGCCTGCGCGGCATGCTGCTGGAATCGGCGCCGGCGCTGCTGCGGATTCCGCGTGCGGCGCTGCGCGAGGCCCTGCCCGCGCTGCTGGGGACATCCGCCGTTGGCGGCGGGCCCGGAACCGATGCAATCCCGGCAGCGGCGGCCACGCCAGCGTTCGGCATGCCGCAGCGCGGACCCGGCAGCGGGCAGGCATCGGCGCTGGAGCAGTTCACTGTCGACCTGACGGCGCTGGCGCGAGCCGGAGCGATCGATCCGGTGCGCGGGCGCGACAGTGAAATCCGGCAACTGATCGATGTGCTGCTGCGCCGCCGCCAGAACAACCCGATCCTGACCGGCGAGGCCGGCGTGGGCAAGACCGCGGTGGTCGAAGGCTTTGCCCAGCGCATCGTCTCCGGCGACGTGCCGCCGGCGCTGCGCCAGGTGTCGGTGCGCTCGCTGGACCTGGCGTTGCTGCAGGCCGGCGCCGGCGTCAAGGGCGAGTTCGAGAACCGGCTCAAGTCCGTGATCGCCGAGGTGGCGGCCTCGCCGGTGCCGGTGATCCTGTTTATCGACGAAGCGCACCAGCTGATTGGCGCCGGCGGCAGCGAAGGGCAGGGCGATGCCGCCAACCTGCTCAAGCCCGCGCTGGCGCGCGGCGAGTTGCGCACCATTGCCGCGACCACCTGGGCCGAGTACAAGAAGTACATCGAGCGCGACCCAGCGCTCGCGCGCCGCTTCCAGATCGTCAAGGTGGACGAGCCGGCCGAGGCCGCGGCCGTGGACATGCTGCGCGGCATGGTGCGCAAGCTTGAAGCGCACCACGGCGTGGAGATCCTCGACGACGCCGTGCGCGACGCGGTCAAGCTTTCGCACCGCTATGTCTCGGGCCGGCAGTTGCCCGACAAGGCCATCAGCGTGCTCGACACCGCCTGCGCCCGCGTGGCGGCGGCGCAGAGCGGCGTGCCCGAGGCGATCGAAGCGCTTGGGCGCTCGATCGAAAGCGCCGAGAACCAGCTGCGCATCCTGCGCCATGAGGCGGCCACCGGCACCGGGCGCGCCGACGAAATCGCTGCCGTCACGCGCCAGCGCGACGAAGCCCGGGCGCAGCACGCGCGGCTCAGCGACAAGCTCGCCACCGAGAAGCTGGCCGTCGAGGAAATCCTGGCCTGGCGCCGCCGGATCGCGGCGTTCCTCGAGAAGGAGAGCCAGGCCGAGGCCGGAGCCGACGGTGTGGCGAGGCATGAGGACGACGACAACGCCGACAGCGCGGAGTCGCTTGGCGCCAGTCTCGCGCGCCTGGAAAAAGGCCTGGAGGCGGTGCAGAACGATGAGCCGATGGTGCCGGTATGCGTGGACTCGGCCGCGGTGGCCGAGGTCATTTCGGGCTGGACCGGTGTCCCGGTCGGCCGCATGCTGGCCGACGAACTGCACACGGTGCTGTACCTCCAGGACAAGCTCGGCGAGCGCGTGGTGGGCCAGGACGAGGCCCTCGACGCGATCGCGCGCCGCATCCGCACGTTCCGCGCCGATCTCGATGATCCGGGCAAGCCGGTCGGCGTGTTCCTGCTGGTCGGCCCGAGCGGCGTCGGCAAGACCGAGACCGCGCATGCGCTGGCCGACCTGCTCTACGGCGGCGAACGCAACATGATCACGGTCAACATGTCGGAGTTCCAGGAGGCCCACAGCGTGTCGGGCCTGAAGGGCGCGCCGCCGGGCTATGTCGGTTACGGCCGGGGTGGCGTGCTGACCGAGGCGGTGCGCCGCCGCCCGTACAGCGTGGTGCTGCTCGACGAGATGGAGAAGGCGCATCCCGACGTGCTGGAGCTGTTCTTCCAGGTCTTCGACAAGGGCGTGATGGAAGACGGCGAAGGCGTGCCGATCGATTTCCGCAACACGGTGATCCTGCTGACCTCGAACGCGGCGCAGGACGTGATCACCGAGGCCTCGCGCGGCGGCCGGCGCCCGCCGCCGCAGGAACTGGCCGAGAAGCTGCGCCCGGCGCTGCTCAGGCAGTTCAGCCCGGCGTTCCTGGCGCGCCTGGTGCTGGTGCCGTACTACCACCTGGGCGATGCGCAGATCCGCAATATCGTCGACCTCAAGCTGGCGCGGCTGGCGCAGCGCTTTGCGCGCAACCACAACGCGCGCCTGAGCTGGGACGAGGCGCTGGCGCAGGCGATCACGCAGCGCTGCACCGAGGTCGACAGCGGCGCGCGCAATGTCGACCATATCCTGACCCAGTCGGTGCTGCCGGAACTGGCGCGGCGCGTGCTGGAGCAGCTGTCGATCTCGGAGCCGTTCGGCGGCGTGCATCTCTCGCTCGACACCGGCGGCGGGGTGGCGTTCCGCTTCCTGCCGCAAGCGGGGTGCTGACGCATGATCCCGACACAGGCCACCCAGGCCGGCAGCTTCGCGACCCTGGCCACGCCGTTTGGCGGCGACGTGCTGCTGCTCGACGGCTTTGCCGGGCGCGAGGCGCTGTCCGAGCTGTTCCGCTTCAGCCTGCGCATGCGCTCGGCGGATAAGGCGCTCGACGCGGGCCGCATCGTGGGCCAGCGCCTCACCGTCACGCTGCAGCACCCGGGCGGCGCGCCCCGCTACCTGAACGGCATCGTCACGCGCTTTGCCCACGCCGGCGCCGACCACAACCATGGCTTCTACACCGCGGAACTGGCGCCGCGGCTGTGGCTGCTGACCCTCGGGCGCGACCGCGCCATCTACCAGAACCTGTCCGCGCCGCAGATCATCCGCCGCGTGCTGCAGTCCTTCGACGTGGCGTTCGAGGCCCGCATCACGGAAACGCGCTACCCGGTGCGCGAGTACTGCGTGCAGTACGACGAAAGCCCGTTCGACTTCATCTCGCGGCTGATGGAGGAGGAAGGCATCTTCTACTTCTTCACGTTCGCGGACGGCGCGCACACCATGGTGCTGGCCGACAGCCCGTCGGCCCACCCGCCCGGCGCGCACTGCGCCGACCTGGCGATGCACGACATGGAGCGCCCGCAGGCCGGCGCGGCACGGATGCTCGCCTTCGGCATGGCGCGCCAGCTTGGCGCCGCGACGCAGGTTCTGGCCGACTACGACTACCTGCAGGCCCGGACCTCGCAGGGCACCGCCCAGGCCGGCGCGGCGCCGGTGGCGCAGCAGTACGTGTTTCCCGGCCGGCACAAGGATGCCGCCGACGCCAGCCGCAAGGCCGCGATCCGGGCCGGCGCGCAGCAGGCCCAGGCGCAGACGGGCATGGGCGAGAGCGCGTGCCACCACCTGGCCGCGGGCATCCGCTTCACGCTGCACGGCCACGTCGATCCCGCGCTCGATATCGCCTACGTGGTGCGCGCGGTGGAGCATGCCTGGAGCGGTGATGCCTATGGCAATACCGTGTCGGTGTTGCCGCTGTCGGTGCCATTCCGCGCGCCGCTCAGCACGCCGCGGCCGCTGGTCGCCGGCACGCACACCGCGACCGTGGCCGGGTCCCAGGGCGAAGAGATCTGGACCGATGCGCATGGCCGTATCAAGCTGAAGTTCCACTGGGACCGTGCGCCCGGCGCCAACCAGGACAGCTCATGCTGGGTCCGCGTGGCGCAGGCCTGGGCCGGCGCCGGCTGGGGCCACCTGTTCCTGCCGCGCATGGGGCAGGAGGTGGTGGTCAGCTATGTCGATGGCGACCCGGACCGGCCGCTGGTGACCGGCAGCGTCTACAACGGCCAGTCCGGCGTACCGGTGCCGCTGCCCGCCATGCAGACGCAGAGCGTGATCCGTTCGCGCGCATCGAAGGGCGGGTCGGCCGGCAATGAGCTGCGCATGGAAGACAAGGCTGGTGCCGAGGAGCTGTTCCTGCGCGCCCAGCGCGCCATGACGGTTTCGGTGGCAGACACCTTGTCCACCATGGTGGAGGCGGGCGGCGAATCGCACCTGGTCAAGGCCGGCGACCTTGCGCTCGAAGTGCGGTCCGGCAATGAAACACACAAGGTGAGCGGCACGCGCCAGGTCAAGGCGGACGGCGACGAGACCCACACCAGCGGCGCGGCGTTTGCGCACGACGTTGGCGGCAACTACAAGCTCACGGTGGCCGGCAACCTGGTGATCGAGGTCGGTGGATCGATCGCGTTCAAGGCGGGAACCTCGCTGCAGTGCGAGGCCGGCACCACGTTGAGCAGCAAGGCCGGTACCACCCTGAGCAACGAAGCCATGATGGTCCGGCAGAAGGCGTCGGCCGCGCAGACGGTGGAAAGCGGCGGCATGCTCGAGCTCAAGGGCGCCCTGGTGAAACTGAACTGAGACGCGGAACCGAGCCATGACTTCAACTGCCCCGACGCCGCCCGATCCAGGACCCGCCATGGCCGAAGCTTATGACGGCGATGGCCGCCTGGTGTCGCGCGTGCCGCTGGCCGGCGGGCGCCCGCACGGCAGGTTCGAGTGCTTCCATCCGGATGGCTCGCTGCGCCTGGATGCGGAATACGAGCATGGCGAACTGGCCGGGCTGCTGCGTGCCTATGCCGCCGATGGCAGCCTCGAATACGAAGCGCATTATGCCGGCGGCCGCCTGCACGGCATCAGCGCCACCTACCGCAACGGCCGGCTGGAGACGCGCCAGCTGTACGCCGACGGGCAGCTCGCGGGAGAGAGCGTGTGCTATGCGCCGTCCGGCGAGGTGACCGCGCGCTGCGTCTACCGGCGGGGCCGGCTCGAGGACGAGGCCGTCTATGCGCATGAGGGCGCGGTGGTGCGCCGCAGCCGCTACCGCGCCGGCAGGCTCGAGGGCGAGACCCGTGAGTACGGCGCTGGCGGCACGCTGGCGCAGTCGCTGCCGTACCGCAACGACCTGCTGCACGGCATGGCGCGCAGGTTCGACCCGGAAGGCGAGGTCATCGCCGTGCGCAGCTACGCCGACGGCAAGCCCCGCGGCGACTGGCAGGCGATTGCACCCGCCGATGGCGACGATGGCGCGGCAATGCCCGCCGGCTTTGCACAGCGTCTCGAACGCTGGCTGAGGGGTTAGGCATGGCCTTGCAGGTCACCATGGGTGCGACCATGCAGTGCAGCTTCGGGCTGGCGCCGTCCAGCCTGGTGGTGCTGCCGCTGGGCCGCGTGCTGGCCGGCACCGGTGCGGCCAGCGTGATGGACCACCTGCCGATGGTGAATATCCCGCCCTTCGGCATGTGCAACTGCTTGGGCAACCCGCAGGTGGCCGCGGCCACCGCCGCGGCGCAGGGCGTGCTGACACCGATGCCGTGCGTGCCGGCGACGTCGGCGCCGTGGCTGCCGGGCGCGCCGACCGTGCAGATCGGCGGCGCGCCGGTGCTGCAGGACAGCTCGAAACTGATGTGCGCATGGGGCGGCGTGATCCAGATCGTCGCGCCGGCGCAAGCCACCGTGATGACCCCCTGATGACCGCCGAGGCAAGCATGACCTACATATTCTCGATGAGCTCGCGCATGGTGACAATCGCCGTGACCTGCGCGGTGCTGCTGTGTGCGCTGTTGTTCCTGATGGGCGTGGAGATCGGCGCCCGCCTGGGACGGCCTGGCGTACTCCAGCGTGCGGACACCGCACCCATGGCCGTGGCGCCCGCGGCCCCGGCCACTGCCACGCTGCCCGCCGCCACCCAGGCGCCCGCCATTGCCGTTGGCCTTGCCGCGGCTCCAGGCGCGCCCTCGACTCCCTGAAACATGAACCGTTTGACGCCATGTCGCTGACTCCCGTCCCTGATTCCCGCCGCGCGGCAACACGCGCGTGGCGCTGGCTGGCGCGCGCCCTCGCGGGCGCCGCGCTTGCCCTGCCGGCCGCTGGCCATGCGCAGGCCACCTACACGCCGGCACCGGCCCACCCGGCGGCATCGTTTGCCGCGCAGGGCGGGTTGCCGGAAGGCGCCCCTGCGCCAGTCTCCACACCGAACGGACTGGTGTTGATGCCTGACGGACGCCTGATGGCGCCGGAGTTCGCCCGCATCGCCAGCCGCGGGGAACTGGTGGTCGCGGTGCTGAAGGTGGACCAGCCCCCGTTCTTCCAGGAGCGCAACGGCGAGCTGAGCGGGCTCGATATCGACCTCGCGCGCGAGCTTGCGCGCAAGCTCAACGTGCGGGTGCGCTTCAACCGCGACGCCACCACCTTCGACGGGGTGGTCAAGCTGCTGGCGCAGGGACAGGCCGACGTGGCCATCAGCAAGCTGTCGCGCACGCTGCCGCGCATGCAGATCATCAGCTTCAGCACACCTTACCTGCGGCTGAACCGCGCGCTGCTGCTCAATCGCGTCAAGTTCGCTCAGATGGCACGCGGCCGGCCGGTGCCGGAGGTGATCCGCGCCTATGACAGCTCGATTGGCGTGGTCGGAAATTCGTCGTACTCGGAGTATGTGGTGAACAATTTCCCCAAGGCCTACGTCACGGCTTATCCAACCTGGGATGAAGCCCTGAAGGCGCTGAACGACGGCCGCGTCGCCGCGGTGTACCGCGACGAGTTCGAGGTCAAGCGCGTGCTCAAGGCGGATCCGACCGCTGCGCTGCGCCTGCGCGTGGTGACGCTGCAGGATCTTGAGGACACGCTGGGCATCGCCGTCAACGTGTCGGCGCCGGCGCTGCTGGGCTTTGTCAACCAGTTCCTCGCCGAGCGGCCCAAGCGGCTCGAGGTGGCGGACGTGCTGCAGGCGGCCACGCGATGAGCGCGCCCGCCATGAAGCCGGGCGCGGCCCAGGCACAGCGCGCCGCGTCCATGAAGCTGGATGCCGGCAAGCTCTACGCCATTGCCCTCAATCCGTGGGTGGTGATCGGCAGCCTGGCGCTGGGCGGCGCCACCGGGCTGCTCTGGCCCGCGCTGGCCCGGCACCTGGGCGTGGTGGGCGATGTCTACGTGGACCTGCTCAAGATGACCACGCTGCCGTTCATGGTGTCGGCGGTGATCTTCAGCCTGCAGCGGCTGTTCCGCGATGGTGGGGCCTCGCGGCTGATGATCCGCGTGGTGACGGTGTTTGTCGGCGCGTCGCTGTTGGTGGCGCTGGTGTCGGCACTGGTGCTGATCGTGATGCGCCCGGGCAGCAACCTGTCGAGCGCCACCATGGAGACCTTCGGCGCGATGGTGGGCAGCGATGCCACGTCCAGCGATACGGTGATGAACCTCTACGGCGAGGATATCCAGGAGAAGTCGCTGAGCCTGTCCGAAGTCCTGACCAGCCTGATCCCGACCAATATCTTTGCCGCGCTCGCCAACGGCGACGCCCTCAAGGCCCTGGTGTTCGCGCTGATGTTCGGCCTGGCCGTGGGGCGCGTGCCCGAGCGCATTTCCATCGGGCTGAGCCTGTCGCTGGAAACGGTCTACCACGCCTGCCAGAAGCTGATGCACTGGCTCAGCTATCCGCTGCCCGTGATCCTGTTCTGCATGAGCGCGGCGCAGCTGGGCAAGTCCGGACTGGAGCCGCTGCAGGCGATGATGCAGTTCGTGCTGGCGTTCTCTATCGCGTCGGTGCTGCTGCTGGCACTGGCCGTCGGGATCATCTGGAAGCGCTCCAGCCAGAGCCTGGGCGCCACGCTGGACGCGCTGCGCTCACCATTTGCGCTGGCGCTGGCCACGCGCAACAGCGCGGCCTGCATGCCCAGCATGATCGAGTGCCTGGTCGACCGGCTCGGCTTTGCCCGGGTGCGCGTGGAACTGCTGGTGCCGCTGGCGATCTCGCTGCTGCGCGTGGGGCCGATGGTCTATTACGTCTGCGCCACGCTGTTCATCGCGCAGCTGTACGGCCATCCGCTGGGCCTGGTCGATATCGCCACGGTGCTGCTGGCCTCGGTGCTGGCGGGCTTTGCTTCGGCCGGCATGACGGGCCTGGTGATCGTTTCGCTGGTCGGCATGACCTGTGCCTATCTTGGCCTGCCATTCGAGGCCGCATTCATTCTCTTCCTTGCCGTCGACCCGGTCTGCGACATGCTGCGCACGCTGATCCTGGTGGTCGGCAATACCGCGGCGGTGTCGGTGATCTGCCCGCGGCCGCTGAAGCTTTAGGGTCGGCTCATATGAACAACGGAAGTACTGGCATGACCATGATCGGGGTGCTGGGCGGCATGGGGCCGCTGGCGACAGTGGATTTTCTCGATCGCGTGGTTCGGCTTACCGATGCCGTGCGTGACCAGGACCACCTGCCGATGGTGGTGGCGCACCTGCCGCAGACTCCTGACCGCTCGCGCTCGATCCTGGCTGGCGATGCCTTGCCGCTGCCCTACCTGCTGCGCGGCATCGAGCTGCTCAACCGCAACCAGGTGGGGCTGGTGGTGATCCCGTGCAATACCTCGCACCACTGGTATGCGCAACTGAGCGCGCACAGCGCGGCGCCGATCCTGCATATCGCGCGGATCTGCGTGGCGGCCTTGCCTGCCGATACCGGCAGCGTGGCCATCCTGGCCACGCGCGGTGCGCTGG
Source organism: Cupriavidus sp. GA3-3 (assembly GCF_000389805.1). Taxonomy (NCBI): domain Bacteria; kingdom Pseudomonadati; phylum Pseudomonadota; class Betaproteobacteria; order Burkholderiales; family Burkholderiaceae; genus Cupriavidus; species Cupriavidus sp. GA3-3. The sequence goes on along the minus strand of NZ_KB944482.1, from coordinate 415,489 downwards.
CCTCCGGCATCTACCAGGCAGCGCTCGACGCGCGCGGGATCGCGGCGGTGGTGCCGCCGGAGCCGGTGCAGCTGCAGGTCGATGCCTGCATCCGGGCGGTCAAGGCCGGCGCCCTGGACCAGGCCGGCGAGGCGCTTGGCAGCGCGCTGGCGCGGATCGCGGCGCTCGGCGTCGGCGCCGCGATCATGGGCTGCACGGAAATCCCGGTGGCGGCGCGCGGCCTGGCCGCGCCGCCGCTCATGCTGGTCGACAGCACCAACGAGCTGGCACGGGCGACGGTGGCGTTCGCGCTGGCGCGCGGCTGGAACAAGGCCGCATGAAAGCCCTGAACTGGCTCTCGCACAGCGTGCCCGGGCTGCTCTTGTGCCTGGTGGCGGGCGCGCTCGCCGGCACCGTGGCCGGGCCGCTGGGCCGCTTCGCCTGGCTGGTCGGACAGCTCTACCTGTCGGTGGTGAACATGGCCGCGGTGCCGCTGCTGGTGGTGGCCACCTTCTTCGGCCTGCGCCAGGTGCTGGCGCTGCCGCGCGCCGGGGCGCGTTTCGGCGCCATCTTCGGCACGGCTGCCGGGGTGGTGGGGGTGTGCGCGCTGGCCGGCGCGCTGGCGGGGCTGCTGACCGCGCCGGGCGCGGAACTCCCTGCACAGGCCAGCGAAAAGCTTGGCGCGCTGATCCTCAGCGGCGTGGCCGATGGCGGCGAGGTGCGCGTGGACCTGCATGGCAAGGCAGAGGCCAATACGGACAAGCTGCCGCACGCGCTCGGGAACATCATTCCCGACAACTTCTACCGCGCACTGGCGCATGGCCAGACGCTGGGCGTGCTCACCGGGGCGCTGCTGTTCGGGCTTGCCTTCGCAGCGCTGTCGCGCGAGCAGACCGGCATGCTGAGCAATGTGTTCGAAGGGATCTACCGCACCTTCGAGCAGATCATCGCCCACGCCAACTTGCTGATCCCGGTGCTGGCATTCGGGCTTGCGGCCCATCTGTCGATGCATGCCGACCGCGCCACCATGGGCGCGATGGCCGGGGTGCTGGTCACGTTCCTGATGCTCTGCCTGCTGCTCAGCGGCGTGGCCGCGGCCGCGATTGCCGCCTGCGCGCGGCTGCCGTTCTCGCAGGTGGTGACCGAGCTGAATGGCTCCATGCTGGTCGGCCTGGCCTCAGGCAGCGCCACCGCGCCGATCCCGCACACAATCGAGGCCATGAGCGCGCGGCTGGGTTTTCCGCGCGGGCTGGTGGAGCTGGTGGTGCCCCTGGGCGCGGTGTTCGTGCGCGGGGGCTCGGCGCTGTACTTCGCGCTGGCCACGGTGTTCGTCGCCAACCTGTACGGGCGCCCCGTGGGCGCCGGCGACGTGGCATGGATCGCGATGGCCGCCACCATCGCGGCCTGGCTCTCGGCGGGGCAGGGCGGCCTGGGAACGATCGCCTATGCGGGCGTTGCGCTGTCGGTGCTGCAGTTGCCGGCTGAGGCAGCCGCGGTGCTGCTGCTGGCGATCGACCCGATCTGCGATGGGCCGCGCAATGCCTTGAGCCTGGTCTGCACCTGCGCGGTGATTGCGCTGGTGTCGGTGGGCCTGCCGATGGAGCGCGTCGCGGCGCAGCGGATGGAGGGCGCGGATGGGCGCGCGCACGTGCCGGGCCCACGGCTGCCCGCCGCACAGGCCGCGGCGGTGCGGCTGGTGCTGACGCGCGCGCAACTGGCGCTGGCCAGCGCCTGCGCGCTGCTGGCCGGTCTGCTGATCGTGCTGATGGGCATCGGGGTGGGTGCGAAATGATGCCGCATCCGCAACCACGAAGGAGTCTGATGATGACGACGCCCGTGCATCTCTTATCCCTGCGCCGCGCCGGCACGCTGCTGGCGGCGGCTGCGCTCGCTGGCCTGCTCGGGGGCTGCGCGGCCTCTTCATGGCTGGGCTTCAAGGGGGACAAGGTCAAATGGAAGCAAGTCACGCTGACGGCGGCGGCGGATGCCAACGGCAACAGCCCGGTGGCCGTCGACGTGGTGCTGGTCAGCGACGAGGCCCTGCAGGCCCGGCTGGCGGACCTGCCCGCGGCCAAGTGGTTTGCCGGGCGCAGCGACCTGGGCAGCACCTATCCGAGCGGGCTGCGTTATCGCAGCTGGGAACTGGTGCCCGGCCAGCGGCTGGACGTGCCGGCCGAAGACCTGGAGGGGCCGCGCGTCGCCGCGGCCTATGTGTTCGCCAACTACCAGGCGCCGGGCGCGCATCGCGCCCGCGTCGAGCAATTCAACGGCACGCTTGCCGTGCAGCTCGACAGCGCCGCCTTTACCGTGCTTGTGACCAAATGAACCTGGTTTTTCCTGCCACGGCCGCGTACGGCCCGGGAGCCCCCCATGTCTGAGCGCGCGCTGCCGGTCGATCGGGTTGAATGGCATGAGGGCATGCTGCTGGCGCCCCAGCATCTCCAGCTGCTGGCCGGGCGGCTCGATTCGCTGGTGGCGTGGCAGACACTCGCGGCCGCACCGTTTGGCTGGGGCGTGCGCCGGCTGGAGTTCGACGCCGGGCTGCTGCCGGCGGGCGTGGTGCGCGTGCTGCAGCTCGAAGCCATCATGCCGGACGGCACTGCCGTGTCCTACGCGCGCGACGATGCCCGCCAGCCGCCGCTGGAGCTGGCGCTCGAGCCGTTTGCCGACGCGCTTGCCGGCGGCATGCTGGCGCTTTACCTGACCCTGCCGGTGGCGGCCGCAAACCGCAAGGACGGGCAGGTGCGGCGGTTCCGCTCGGTGGCGGGCGCCCCGGTGGAGGATGAGGTGTCCGAAGCGCCGCCCGCCGACATTCCGCGCCTGCTGCCAAGCCTGGCACTCGATGCCGGCGCCAGGCCGTCGCCGCTCCATGTGTCGCTGTGCCTGGGCGCGGTCTACAAGGACAACGAGATCGTGCGGCTCGGCGACCGCCTGCCGCCGTTGCTGGAGGTGGCACGCGGCAGCGCGCTGTGGACGGCGGTGGCGTCGCTGGTGGCCCAGCTGCGCGGCAAGGCCGCGTTCGTGGCCAAGCAGACCGCGATCCCGTCATCCCGGGCGGACGACCGCCTGACCCAGCTGGAACTGAAGGACCGCTTGCGCAGCCTGGTGACCGCGCTGCCGCTGCTGGAGGCGGTGTTGCGCACGCCGCATCTGCACCCGCTTGCACTCTACCTGGCGCTGGCCTCGGTGCTGGGGTCGCTCAGCCTGCTCAAGCCGGGCGGCCTGCCGCCGGTGCCGGACGACTATGAACACGCCGACCCCATGGCCGTGTTCACGCCGCTGCTGCGCGCGCTGCGCGAGACCCTGGCCGAGGTCAGCGAAGAGTACCGCGAGCACAAGTTCGAGTTCCGCCACGGCGCGTTCGACATCGTGCTGCAGCCGGACTGGATCGGCGAGCGCCTGGTGGTGGGCCTGCGCGGGCAGTCAGAGCGCGACCTGCTGGCCTGGATGTCGGGCGCTGTGGTGGGCTCGCAGTCGGTCTACCCGTCGCTGCGCACGCGGCGCGTGCTGGGCGCGGTGCGCCGTGTGGTCGAGCATGCCGAGGACCTTGGGGTGCGTTCCGGCTCGGGTTACCTGTTGTTCGAGATCGAAGCCGATCCCGCGCTGGTCCATGCCAACGAGGCGATGGTGATCGGCAATCCCAATGAAGGCGCCAGCGTGCAGCGGCCGCAGGAAATGCTGCTGTTCGTCAAGGGCTGACGGCAGACTATCAAGGCAAACAGACTATGGCGCGCTACCGACCGGAAACCGAGGAAGACGATCTTGCCACCGGGCAGTTCCGGGCGTTCCTGGATGAACTCGTCAAGCTGCAGGAGCGGTTCTCCGAACAACCCGACCTCAGCGGCGAAGCTGCCGCGCAAGGCATGAACCGCCAGCTGCTGAACCTGCTGGAAGTGCAGACCCTGCAATCGCGGCGCGACAGCTCGCGCTTCGAGATGGAGGACGTGGCCGATGCCCGCTACCTGAAGGCGGTGCTCGCCGATGAAATCCTGCTGAACGCCGATTGGGCCGGCCGCGCCGCGTGGCATGGGCATCTGCTCGAATCGACGCTGTTTCGCACCAACGTGGCAGGCGACCAGGTGTTTCGCCGTATCGAGCAGCTGCTGCTGGACCGCGAGCCGTCGCGCCGCAACCTGGCACGGCTGTACCTGTTCACGCTCGGGCTTGGTTTCCAGGGGCGCTTTCGCGGCGCCGATGCCGAAGCGCGGCTGCGCAGTCTGCGCGAGGAACTGTATGAGTTCATCTACCAACGCCGGCCAGACCTGGGCGGACGCGAGCGCGTGCTCAGCGAATCCGCGTACGCCCACACGCTCTCGCATATCGCGCCGCGCAAGCTGCCCACGCTGACGCGCTGGACCGTGGTGTTCCTGCTGGGCCTGGCCACCCTGCTGGCGCTGTCCGAGGTGACGTGGCTGTGGCAATCCTGGCCGGTGCGCGAAGCGCTGCGGGCCGACACCGTGGCCGGAGGCACGCCATGACGCGCCGGCAGCCCATCCGCGCCCGGGGGGCAGGCGCATGCTGACCAGCAACCTGTTTCTGATTTCGATCGGCGTGCTGACGCTGGTGGCGCTGGCCGTGCTCGGCGCGGTGCTGTATTTCGCTGCGCAGCGGGCCCGCGCCAAGCCGGCGGCCGAGCGCAAGATCGTGCGCCTGCGCACCGATTCGCTGCGCAGCGCGTTCCGCCAGGCGATCGAGCTGGTCGAGGGCAATATCGCCTCGCGCGCCGAGCGCTACAACATTCCGTGGATCCTGGTCCTGAATGAGGGCGAGGATGCGCGGCCGCTGCCGATCGCTCAGTCCGGCGTGGCCAGCGTGCTGAGCTCCGACGCTGCCAATGCGGCCGCCACGCAGGGTATTTCATGGCACTTCTTTGACCGCGGCGTGGTCATCGACATCAATGCGGCCTATCTGGGCTCGCCTGACGACGATACCGATGAAAAGCCCTGGGACGAGTTCCTTGGCCTGTGCCGCGGCTATCGCCCGCAACGGCCCTTCGACAGCGTGGTGGTGACGGTGCCGGCGGCGATGCTGCTGGCCGACGACACCGACGCACAGCTTGAGCTGGTGCGCCGGGCCAAGCTGGCCCACCGGCGGCTATGGCTGGCGCAGAACCGCTTTGCGGTGCGTTTCGCGGTCTATGTGGTGGTGACGGGCTGTGAGTCGCTGCCGGGCTTCGCGCACTTTGCGCGCGCGCTGCCAGAGCCGATGCGCGCCGGCATGCTGGGCTGGTCCTCGCCGTACGACCTGTCGGCCACCTACCAGTCGGGCTGGATCGATGCGGCCATGTCGGGCGTGGTGCGCGCGGTGTCGGACGGTGTGGCCGAGCTGCTGGCGATAGGGGCGCAGGAGGTGGATGCCTGCCAGTCGCTGCTGCTGCCGGCGCGCATCGAAGCCATGCGCGGGCAGCTCACGCGCTATGTCGACGAGCTGCTGCGGCCCAGCGCCTATCACGAGCCCTTCTATCTGCGCGGCGTCTACCTGACCGGCGACAGCGGCGAGCTGGCGGCGCATGCACCCGCCTTCGCCGCGCCGCGCCTGCGTGCGGCGCAGCCTGACGCACTGGCGCCAGAGGATGCGCACGCGCCGGAGCTGGCGCCGGCAGCCAGCGCCAGCTCGTCCGCCGACCTGCTCAACGAGCTGATGCGGCAACCGGCGTTCCTGCGCGACCTGTTCGAGAAGAAGATCTTCCTGGAGTACGGGCTGACGCGGCCATCGCGCTCGCAGCAGCTGGCGCGGCCGCTGGTGCACCGTGCGCTGCGCTGGGGCGGCACGGCTGTGCTGTGCGCGTGGGGCGGGGGACTGCTGGTCGCGGCATGGCAGATGGGACATCGCCATGCCGAACTGCTGGCCGCGCTTGGCGAACTGCGTGCCGGCGCGCAGCAGCGCGCGCTGGCCGCGCAGCGCGGCCAGGACCTGCCGCCGGACTGGTACCGGCGCCAGGCGCTGGGGCTGATCGCGATGAACCAGCGCCTGAGCGCGCAGTCGGTCTCGTCCTGGTTCATGCCGGGCTCGTGGGCCTTTATCGACGACCTGGACGGGCGCGTGCACGATCGCTTCCAGCGCGCCTTCGGCGAGATCGCGCTCGACACCATCGATCGCGAACTGCTGGCACGCGTCGACACGCTGACAGGCGTGGGGCGCGACCCGAGCACCGGCCAGCTGATCATCGGCGACAGCTGCCTGGCGCCGCCGGGCGCACGGGGCGAGGCCCTGCCGCCACGCAGCCTGGCGCTGGAAGACATGCCGGAGATGCGCGCGCTGCAGCAGTACGTTGCCGCGGTCGACCAGTTCGACGCTGCGCTGCAAGCGCTGCACCGGCTGGAAACGCCGCAGCCTGCCAACGCCGATGCGCTGCGGCTGGTGGTGCGCTATGCGCTGGGGGCGGAGTTGCAGGGCGAGGTCTCGGGCAGCCTGCCGTATTTCCAGCGCGACCCTGGCAAGGGGCGTGGTGCCGCAAGCCTGGCAACCGGCGGCAGGGCACTGACCGCGCTGGTGCCGCCCTTGCGCTGCACCTTCGACAAGGGCGCGCGCCAGCTCGACGAGCGGCTTTTCAACAACAACCCGCTGCTGGTGGCCGAGCGCGCCGTCAGGTCCAGCCTCGATGAACTGGCCGGCGGGGCCAATGCCGGCAGTGGCGTCAACCGGGTCCTGGCCGACTACCGCGGCATTGTCGCGGCGATCGGCACGCAGCAGGAACTGCTGGCGTCCGGCAAGGGCGGCTGGATCAGGCAGCCCCAGTTCGCCGCGGGCACCGTCTACGCGCGCACGTTGGCGCAGGCCGCGCAGAACCGGCTGCTCGGCGAAGACCTGGTGGCAGCCGCGCGCGCACGCGCTGAAAGCGGCTTCCAGGCCTTCACCGGCGAGCTGGCGCAGCGCTTCAGCGGACCCGACAGCGGGATCGCGTGGCAGGACAAGGACGGCCGCTTCGTGGTCACGCCCGAGCGGCTGGCCTTGCGCGACCGGCTCGCCGCCCTGCTGAACCAGCCGTTCATGGCGCCGCCGCGCGACCTGGCGCTGCCGTCGGTGCCGGCCGGGTCGGCGGTGCTGTGGGATCGCCAGCAGCTTGACCAGGCCATCGCCCTGGGCGACATGCGCAAGCGCTTTCTTGACGAGGGGCTGACGGGCCTGCCAGGCCCCTGGCGCGATGCGATTGCGCAAAGCGTGGACCAGCAGTTTGCGCGGCTGGTGACCGACCAGGTCGCGACCGCGGCAATCATGGCGCCGCTGCAGGCCGATGGCGGCAGCGCCGGCTTCGAGGCTGCACTGGGCCGAATCGCGCGCATCAAGACCATGCTGGGCGAGATGCATGCCATGTCGCGCGTGGATGACCTCGATGCGCTGGTTTCGCGCGATGCGCTGGCACGGCTGCGCGCGGTGGACGAGCTGCTGCAGCAGTCCGAGCTGTACGCGATCCGGCAGGGCAGCGCCGGCGACGGGGCCCGTGCGCCGCGCTCGCCGCTGCTGACGGCGTTCGGGCTGAACGACGCGGCGGCGCTGGGGCCGTACCTGGACCAGCAGTCGGCGCGTGCGCAGGCCCTGGGCCGCGAGGCCGCGGTGTATCTTGCCGCGCTCTCGCCCGCCGACGCCGGCTCCGGCCTGGCATTGCGCTGGCAGGCGCTGAACCGCGATCTGGAACGCTATCGGCTCAAGAACCCGAACAGCCGGCTGCTGATGCTGGAGCAGTTCGTGCAGGCCGCGGCGGCCGAGTCCGGCCAGGGCGTGTGCCTGGCGCGCTTTGCGGCGCGGCCTGCCGGCGGGGATGACTACTTTGCCGCGCTGCACGTGCGCCTGTACGATGGCCTGCTCGCGCGCTGTGCGCAAGGCTATTTTGCCGACCTGCAGCGGCAGTGGGACGGGTTCTCGGCCACGTTCAATGAACGGCTGGCCGGGCGCGCGCCGTTTGGCGGCGCCGCCAACGCCGGCGAGGTGCGCACGGCGGACTATGCCGAGCTTGGCCGGGTGCTCAAGCGCTATGAACCGCTCTCGGCGACGTACCGGGCCGCGCGTGGCGACGGGCCGCTCAGGAATATCGCGTCCGGCGTGCCGGTGCACCAGTTCATCGACAGCTTCGACCAGGTCAGGACCCTGCTCGCGCCACTGTATCCGGTCGAGGAGGGCGCGCCCGCGGGCTATGACGTGAGCGCGGAGTTCCGCGTCAACCGCGGCGCGGAACTGGCCGGCAACCAGATCATCGACTGGACCCTGACGATCGGCGCGCAGAGCCTGTCGATGCGCGATGCGCCGCGCTCGCTGCACTGGGACTACGGCAGTCCGGTGACGCTGACGCTGCGCTTTGCCAAGGACTCACCGATGGTCGCGTTGCCTGACGCCGAACAGCGCGCGCTGGCCGCCGACGGCAAGACCATGACCTGGCGCTTTGCCGACCCGTGGTCGCTGCTGTCGTTCATTGCGCGCCATCGCATCGCGGATCCGGGCGGGCGCGCCGACAGCACGGCGCAACTGCTGCGCTTCGACTTTCCGCTGGGCAGCGCCGCGCCGGATTTCACGGCGGCGCCCAGGCCGGTGCGCGGCCGCGTGTTCCTGCGTCTGGTGCTGACGGCCGCGGGCAGGAAGATGCCGCTGCCGTGGCCGCAAAGCTTTCCCACCCGGGCTCCTGAATGGACCAACCTATGACGACGCCAACGCAAGACCGCATCCCGGCCGCGCAGGCACTGCTTGCGCCGGTGCCGGGCGACGATCCCGCGGGCGCTTCGCTGCGCTACGACGCGGTCTATCGCGCCATCGCCGAAGCGCGCCAGCACGACGACGAGTCCTTGCCGATGCGGGAATGGGAGCGCCCGCTGGTCAAGGCTGACTGGAAACGCGTGGCCGCGCTCGCCAGCGAGGCGCTGGCCACGCGCAGCAAGGACTTCCAGCTGGCGGCATGGCTGTGCGAGGCGTGGATCCATCTGCACGGCGCGGCCGGCTTTTGCGCCGGGGTGCGCTTGCTGGGGGCGTTGGCGGACGCGTATTGGGAAAGCGCCTGGCCGCGCATGGAAGCCGGCGATGCGGAGGCACGCTGCGCCCCGATCGCATGGCTCAACGAGACCTTGCCAGCGGTGCTGGCGCTGCATGTCCCGCTGTTGTCGCTGGCCGACGAGAAACCCCTGCACATCACGCTGGACCTGTGGGAACGCAGCCTGGCGCCGGTCGATGACGACGACAGCCTGGGCCGCGAGGCGCTGCTGCAGCGCGCGCATCACGCGCCCGACCGGGCCCGATTGGATGCGTTGTGGCGCGACCTGCACGGCGCCAGCGCCGAATGGGCTGGGTTTGACCGGCGCATCGACGCGCTGCTGGGGGCGCAAGCGCCGAGCCTGGCGCGCGTAACCGACACGCTGGCGCGGCTGGTGCGGGCGGTGGCGGCGCTGCGCGGGGACGAAGCAGGCAGCGCTCACCGTGGCGAACCCGCCGCCACGGGGCCGGCCGGTAACAACGATCCCGTGGACGATCCCGAGCCGATGCCGGTCTTGCCCGCCGCGGGGCCGGGGCAGACCGCCATGCTGGCGCACGGCCGCATCGAGGACCGTGCGCATGCCTACCAGCTGATCCGGGATGTGGCCGACTACCTGGCGCGCCATGAGCCGCACAGCCCCACGCCATACCTGCTGCGGCGCGCGGTGCGCTGGGGGCAGATGCCACTGGCGGATCTGATGCAGGACATCCTGCGTGAGGACGGGGATATCGGGCGGTATCTGGCGCTGCTGGACAACTAGCTGGCACGGCATCCGAGCCCGGGCATTTTCTGACATCAAGTGGACAAGGGGAGCTGGAACATGCTGAGGACCCAATACCAGACGTTCATCGCCGCCACCGCCAGGGACTGGAAGTTCCTGGCACGTGGCAGCAATATCCGCGCGGTCGATTGCGCGCTGGAAGACTATTGGCGAGAGATGAACGGCGCACGGGACGCACGGCGGGAGATCGCCAGCCTGAACGCGATCGTGACGGCGTGCATCGGCTGGCTGAAGCTCAAGCGCGGCAAGCCGGAAAGCCGTCAGGGCTTGGTTGGCGGCGCTGAAAAGATCAATGCTCTGTTCGTCACGCGCCGTCGTGCAATCACGAATCTCGGCAGCGAAGCGTTGCAGGAACTCTATGCGCGCCTGACCCAGCTGGGTATTCTCACCCCGGACTTGCGCGGGCGGATGAAATTCGACCGGCGCAAGCTGCTGGTGCTCGGTTCCGGTGTCAACCACGGTGACCGCTCGCCCTACGTGCGCGAACTCAGGCCGATGGGCGCGGACTATCAGAACGAGCGTCTGTCCTATCTCCAGTCGGGCAAGGTCCAGGCGATCTCGGGCAGCGGTGTCCATCTGACGCACAAGAATCTCTCGCAGATGATGCCGGCCAACCCGCAACGGCGCGAAGAGGCCGAGGCGATTGCCAGCAAAGATGTGCACGCACTGACGCTGGAGGATTTCCAGCTGCTCGATGCCATCGGTCGGGAGAACCTTGTTACAGGCGATGTCAACTATCTGACAAAGAGCGAACGCATGCGGTATATGGCGATCGTCGGAGACGACGGACTTCTGTACGACATAAATAACCAGCGCATCACGACACATGCGGTCAAGGTGACAGCCTATGCGATGGACAAGTACGGCTCCTTGTTCATTAAAGATGCAGATCCGCTGGATGACGCCATGTTCTTCAACCACTCGTCGTTCAACGCGGGCAATGATGTTATTTGCGCAGGTACGCTGACCATCAGGAATGGCTCGCTGCGCGTGATCGACAACAACAGCGGCCACTACAAGCCCACGCGGGAAAACCTGCACAACTGCCTCAGCGTGCTTGCCAGCGAAGGGCTCGCCTGCAGTTGGGCGAGCGTCAACCTGTATGTATTCGTCATGGGCGAAAAGCAGGAGCATCGCTATACCGCGAACGAATTCCTGAGAGACCCCAATGGCCGACCGATGCGTATCGCCGGCGGGCGCTGACGCGCGGTCGGCGGGCAATACCACGGGATCGGGTAAGGCGCGGGTATCATGGGCCATCCGTCCAGGCAACCGCGCCCCGATCCCCGATGAGTCTCGACCCCGCCGAACTCCAGGCCCTACGCCCCTACCTGCTGCGCTTTGCCCGCCTGCAGCTGCGCGACCAGGCACTGGCCGAGGATGCCGTCTCGGAAACACTGCTGGCGGCGCTGGAGCACCCTGAGCGCTTCGCCGGCCAGTCAACGCTGCGCACCTACCTGGTTGGTATCCTCAAGCACAAGATCATCGACACCCTGCGCAGCGGCAAGCGTGAGGTCAGGCTGGCGCTGGCCACCGATGCCGAGGGCCAGCGGCAATCCGACGACGATGCCTTCGACGCGCTGTTCACGCGCAACGGCCACTACCAGGACCCGCCATCCGACTGGGGCAACCCGGAACGCGCCTTTGAGCGCCGCGAGTTCTTCGAGATCCTGCAGCTGTGCGTTGACCGCCTGCCGGAGCGCACCGGCCGGATCTTCATGATGCGCGAGTGGCTGGAGCTGGACACCGAAGAAATCTGTCAGCATTTGCAGATCAGCGCGACCAATGCCTGGGCGATGCTGTACCGCGCCCGCATGCGCCTGCGCGAATGCCTGGAACTGCACTGGTTCGGCCAGCGCGGCCGGCCCGGCAAGGCCGGTTGATCCCGGCCCCCCGCCCATGCAACGGATAAGCCACTGAGCAACATGCCAGATTCCCGCCCTTCCCGCCGCCTGCTGCCGAACTGCGAAGAGATCCACCACCTCACCATGAAGGGCCTGGACCGGCCGCTGTCATGGGGCGAGCGGCTGCGCATGCGCTCCCACCTGGCGATCTGCGACGCCTGCACCAGCTTCAGCGCCCAGATGCGGACCCTGCGCGAGGCCATGCACAGGCTGGGGCGCGACGAATGACAAAAGGCCAGCGGATTCGCTGGCCTTCTTGCTGGCTGGGTGCCGGTATCGCTCAGGCGCGCGCGCCTTCCCCATAGGGATCGAACTTGCCGGCACGGCTACCTTCGGAATAGGTGTCGAAGCTGCGCGCTGGGGCGGCCGACACGCCGCTGCGGTCCAGCCCGGCCAGCGTGCGTGCGCCGTCGACAAACGGATCGGCCTTGCCGACGCGGGCGCCTTCCGTGAACACATCATGGCTGCGGAACTCATAACCATACTTGTCGCCGGGCACGGTGCTGCGGAAGCTGTAGCCGTACTTGTCGCCGGGCACTTGTTCGGCGGCGGTGGCGGCTTGCGCGGCGCCCAGGGCGGCCAGCGACAGGAGCAGGGCGGTAGCGAGGCGGGTGGTCTTGGTCATGATGGTTCTCCTTAAGCTCGTTGAATTTGTCAGAAGGCTTTGCGTTGTGTGCGTGCCGTTCATGTACAGAACTATAGGAGCGCCATCGATACGGAAGCAGGTCAGTTGCCGGACAAGTTATTCAAAAAAATTGAATTAATGGGCGAGGGCGGAAATGACCCGTGGCATGACGCAAATGTAATGACCCCGTCGCCGGAATGCCCGGTGCGGCTCGGTTAAACTTGCGGCTCGCTGCACTTCCCCGGCGCCTGATGCCCGGCGGCCAGGGCAGCTGCCACTTCCCCTATGCAACGGCTCATCCTCATCCTTCTTGCGCTCGTCCTGCCGCTCCAGTTCGCCTGGGCGGGAGCCGCCGCGTATTGCCGGCATGAGGTGGCGGCTTCGGCCAAGGCCCATTTCGGGCACCACGAGCACCAGCACAAGGCCGACAGCGGCAAGCAGGACCAGCCCGCGCAGAAGGCGCAGGACAAGGCCAAGCTCGGCCTGCCCGATCCCGACTGCGGCGTCTGCCATATCGCTTCGCTGCCGTTTGCACGGGCCGACGCGCCCGACGTGCACGCCATGCGCCGGGTGGAACTGGCACCACCGGCGTCGCAGCCCAGCTTCTCTTCGCACAGTGCGCGGGCGCCCGACCGTCCGCAGTGGCCGCGTCTCGCTTAGCCGGCGAGACGACGCTTCCATTTCCTGGTTTTCCTGAGTCCCTGACGTCAGGCGTCTCGCCGAATTCTCCCGGTTCCTTTCCTGGTGCAATTCGATGCGAAGACTTTTGCTGCCGCTTGGGCTGGCGGCCGTCCTATCCAGCCCGATCCATGGCGTCGCGCAGATGCCGCCCCCTGCCATGGCGCAGCCATCGGCATCCTCGCCGGCCCCGGGGCAAGAGCCTGCCGGCACGCTCACGCTCGACGCCGCGCTGGCGCTGGCCGAAGCCGGCAGCTTCACGCTGTCCGCGGCGGGCAAGGAGCTTGACGCCACCGAGGGCGATGTCACGCAGGCGCGCGTGCTGCCCAATCCCGAACTGGCCGTGTCGATGGAAGACACGCGCAAGGCCACGCGCTCCACCACCGGCCAGATCAACCTGCCGATCGAACTCGGCGGCAAGCGCGCCGCGCGCATCGGCGTGGCCGAGCGCGGGCGCGAGCTGGCGCAGGCCGAACTGGGCAGCGTACGCGCCGAGCTGCGCGCCGCGGTGATCACGCGCTTCTTTGGCGTGCTGGTGGCGCAGGAGCGCGTCAAGCTGGCCGAAGGCTCGGTCGGCATCGCCAGCAAGGCGGCCGCGGCGGCCGGGCGGCGCGTGGCCGCCGGCAAGGTCGCACCGCTGGAAGAAACGCGTGCCAGGGTCGAACAGGCCAATGCCGAGCTGGAACTGGCCGAGGCCACCGGCGCGCTGCAATCCGCACGGCAATCGCTGGCCGCGCTGTGGGGCAGTGCCGTGCCGCACTTTGCGCAGGCGCAGGGCGACCTTGACGCGCTGCCCTCGCGCCCCGCGCCGGCAGCACTGCAAGCGGCGCTGGAAGACTCGCCGCAGCTGGCGGCAAGCCGCCTTTCTGCCGAGCGCAGCCGCGCCGAAGTCGCCGTGGCGCGCAGCCGCCAGTACCCCGACGTGACCGTGAGCCTGGGCGCCAAGCGCGACAACGAGGCCAACCGCAATATGGCCGTGCTGGGCATGGCGATCCCGCTGCCGCTGTTTGACCGCAACCAGGGCAACCTGTACGCCGCATTGCGCCGCGCCGACAAGGCGCAGGACACGCACGCGGCCACGCGCATCCGCCTGGTCGGTGAGCTGCAGCAGGCGTCGACGCAGTTGTCGGTATCGCGCGCCGCGGCGCAGACGCTGCAGGCCTCGGTGCTGCCCGCGGCGGAGCAGGCCTATGCCGCTGCCTCGCGCGGGTTCGAGGCCGGCAAATTCAATTTCCTCGATGTGCTGGATGCCCAGCGCACGCTGTTCCAGGCGCGCATCCGCTACCTGGACGTGCTGGCCCGCACCTATGACGCGGCGGCCAGCATCGACCGCATCCTCGGACACTGATACGGAAGCTGCAGACATGGCAATGAGCAAGCAACAACGGGCCGCCGTGGTGGCCATCCTGGTCGCGGGGCTGCTGGGCGGCGCGGCGATCCTGTCCACCAGCAAGGGCGGCGGCGCCACCGGCGAGGCCGGGCACGGGCATGCCGAGGAGCACGAACATGGCAAGGAAGGAGGCAAGGCGGCCGCGCACGCTGACGCCAGCGCCCCCGCGGCGAAACCGGAAGCCGAAGGCAAGCCGCACCTGATCGCGCTGACGCCTGCGCAGATTCAGCAGGCCGGCATCGGCATCGCCACCGCCGCCGCGGCGCCGCTGCGCAGCAGCGTCGAATTCCCGGGCGAGATCCGCTTCAATGAAGACCGCACCGCGCACGTGGTGCCGCGCGTGGCGGGCGTGGCGCAGGCGGTGCCGGCCAACCTTGGCCAGCAGGTGCGCAAGGGCGAAGTGCTGGCGCTGCTCGCCAGCACGACGCTGGCCGAGCAGCGCAGCGAGCTGCTGGCGGCGCAGAAGCGCGAGGGGCTGGCGCGTGCCACCTATGCGCGCGAGAAGACGCTGTGGCAGGAGAAGATCTCCGCCGAGCAGGATTACCAGCAGGCCCGCACAGCGCTGGAGGAAGCGCAGATCGCGGTGCAGAACGCGCGCCAGAAGCTGACCGCGATTGGCGCCACGGAGAACAGCGCGGGCAAGGGCGGCAGCCTGAACCAGTTTGCGCTGCTTGCCCCGTTCGATGGCATCGTGGTCGAGAAGCACCTGGCGCTGGGCGAAGCAGTCCAGGAAGCCACCAGCGTGTTCACGGTCTCCGACCTGAGTTCGGTATGGGCGGAGTTCGTGGTGTCCGCGCGCGACCTGGACCAGGTGCGCGTTGGCGAAGCGGTCACGGTGCGCTCGAGCGCCTCGGACACGCAGGCCGAGGGCAAGGTGTCCTACGTCGGCGCGCTGCTGGGCGAGCAGACGCGCACGGCCAAGGCGCGCGTGACGCTGGCCAATCCCGGCATGGCGTGGCGCCCGGGTTTGTTCGTCACGGTCAGCGTGCTGGGCGCGCCGGCGCAGGTGCCGGTGACGGTGGCGGCCGACGCGGTGCAGCAGGTCGACGGCCAGAGCGTGGTGTTCATCGCCGTGCCGGGTGGGTTTGCGGTGCAGCCGGTCAAGACCGGGCGCGCCGGCGGCAAGCTGGTGGAGGTGACCGAGGGCCTGCAGGCCGGCGCGCGCTACGCCGCGGCCAACAGCTTCATCCTCAAGTCCGAGCTGGGCAAAGCCAGCGCCGGGCATGAGCACTGAGCGGGAGGCGTGCATGTTTGAACGTCTGATCCGCTTTGCCATCGAGCAACGCTGGCTGGTCCTGCTGGCGGTGCTGGGCATGGCCGCGCTGGGCCTGTACAGCTACACCCGGCTGCCGATCGACGCGGTGCCGGATATCACCAACGTGCAGGTGCAGATCAACACTGCCGCGCCGGGCTATTCGCCGCTGGAGACCGAGCAGCGCATCACCTATCCGGTCGAGACCGTGATGGCGGGCCTGCCCGGGCTGGAGCAGACGCGCTCGCTGTCGCGCTACGGGCTGTCGCAGGTGACGGTGATCTTCCGCGACGGCACCGATATCCACTTTGCGCGCCAGCTGGTCAACCAGCGCATCCAGGAAGCGCGCGACAAGCTGCCTGCCGGCATCACGCCCGCGATGGGCCCGATCTCGACCGGGCTGGGCGAGATCTACCTGTGGACGGTCGAGGCCGACCCCGGAGCGCGCAAGCCGGATGGCACGCCCTATACGCTGTCGGACCTGCGCGAGATCCAGGACTGGGTGATCCGCCCGCAGCTGCGCAACGTACCCGGCGTGACCGAGGTCAATGCCATCGGCGGCCATGCGCGCGCCTATGTGGTCGCGCCCAGTCTGGAGCGCATGGCGTCGTACGGGTTGTCGCTGGCCGATGTGGTGAGCGCGCTGGAGAAGAACAACGACAACGTCGGCGCCGGCTATATCGAGCGCCGCGGCGAGCAGTACCTGGTGCGCGTGCCGGGGCAGGTGCGCTCGCTTGAGGATATCCGCGACGTGATCGTCGGCACCGCGCAGGGCCTGCCGATCCGCGTGCGCGACGTGGCCACCGTGCAGACCGGCGGCGAGCTGCGCACCGGCGCGGCCACCGAGAACGGCCGCGAGGTGGTGCTGGGCACCGTGTTCATGCTGATCGGCGAGAACAGCCGCACGGTCTCGCAGGCGGTGGACCGCAAGATGGCCGAGATCAACCGCACGCTGTCCAAGGGCGTGCAGGCGGTCACGGTGTACGACCGCACCACGCTGGTCGACAAGGCCATTGCCACGGTCAAGAAGAACCTGCTGGAAGGCGCGGTGCTGGTGATCGCCATCCTGTTCCTGTTCCTGGGCAACCTGCGCGCGGCGCTGATCACCGCGCTGGTGATCCCGCTGTCGATGCTGTTCACCTTCACGGGCATGGTGCACTACCGCATCAGCGCCAACCTGATGAGCCTGGGCGCGCTGGACTTCGGCATCATCGTCGACGGCGCGGTGGTGATCGTCGAGAACTGCGTGCGCCGGCTGGCGCATGCGCAGGAGCGCCACGGCCATCCCCTCACGCGCAGCGAACGCCTGCATGAAGTCTTTGCCGCGGCGCGCGAGGCGCGCCGGCCGCTGCTGTACGGCCAGCTGATCATCATGGTGGTGTACCTGCCGATCTTTGCGCTGACCGGGGTCGAGGGCAAGATGTTCCACCCGATGGCCTTCACCGTGGTGCTGGCGTTGCTGGGCGCGATGGTGCTGTCGGTGACCTTCGTGCCGGCCGCGGTGGCGCAGTTTATCGGCAACCGCGTGGCTGAGCGCGAGAACCGGCTGATGGCCTGGGCACGCCGCCGCTACGCGGTGCTGCTGGAGCGCTCGCTGGCCGCGACGCCAGTGGTGCTGACGTTTGCCGGCGTGGCGGTGGCATTGTGCCTGGCCATTGCCACGCGGCTGGGCAGCGAGTTCGTGCCCAGCCTGAATGAAGGCGACCTGGCGATCCAGGCCTTGCGCATCCCCGGCACCAGCCTGACGCAATCCGTGGCGATGCAGCAGCAGGTGGAAACCGCGCTGAAGGCCAGGTTCCCGGAGATCGAGCGCATCTTTGCGCGCACCGGCACCGCGGAGATCGCCTCCGACCCGATGCCGCCGAATATCTCCGACGGCTACATCATGCTCAAGCCCATGTCGCAATGGCCCGAGCCGCGCCGCACGCGCGACCAGCTGATCGCCGCGATCCGCGATGAGGTGGGCAAGCTGCCGGGCAACAACTATGAATTCTCGCAACCGATCCAGCTGCGCTTTAACGAGCTGATCTCGGGCGTGCGCTCCGACGTGGCGGTCAAGGTGTTCGGCGACGACAACGCCGTGCTGGAGCAGACCGCCAATCGCATCGCGGCGGTGCTGCAGGGCATCCCCGGCGCGGCCGAGGTGAGGGTCGAACAGACCACCGGCCTGCCGATGCTGACAGTCCAGATCGACCGCAACAAGGCGGCGCGCTATGGCCTGAACCTGAGCGATATCCAGGATGCGGTGGCGATCGGCATCGGTGGCAAGGTGTCTGGCACCTTCTTCAGCGGCGACCGGCGCTTCGACATCGTGGTGCGCCTGCCCGATGCCGTGCGCGAGGACGTGGAAGCGCTGCGGCGCCTGCCGGTGCCGCTGCCGAAGGAAGCCGCAGCGCGCACCAGCTATATCCCTCTGAGCGAAGTCGCCAGCGTGGATATCGCACCGGGCCCCAACCAGGTCTCGCGCGAGAACGGCAAGCGCCGCATCGTGGTCAGCGCCAATGTGCGCGGGCGCGATATCGGCAGCTTCGTGCCCGAGGCCGAGGCCGCCATCCGCGCGCGCGTGCAGATCCCGGCGGGCTACTGGACCAGCTGGGGCGGCACCTTCGAGCAGCTGCAGTCCGCCACCGCGCGGCTGCGCATAGTAGTGCCGCTGGCGCTGGGGATTGTGTTCGTGCTGCTGTTCGCCATGTTCGGCAACGTCAAGGACGGGCTGCTGGTCTTCACCGGCATCCCGTTCGCGCTGACCGGCGGCATCCTGGCGCTATGGCTGCGCGGCATTCCGCTGTCGATCTCGGCGGCGGTGGGCTTTATCGCGCTGTGCGGCGTGGCGGTGCTCAACGGGCTGGTGATGCTGTCGTTTATCCGCTCGCTGCGCGAGGAAGGCCATGGGCTGGATGCGGCGATCCGCGATGGGGCGTTGACGCGGCTGAGGCCGGTGCTGATGACCGCGCTGGTTGCGTCGCTTGGTTTCGTGCCGATGGCCCTGGCCACGGGCACGGGTGCCGAGGTGCAGCGTCCGCTGGCGACGGTCGTCATCGGCGGCATCCTGTCGTCGACGGCGCTGACCTTGCTGGTGTTGCCGGTGCTGTACCGGCTGGCGCACCGGAACGACGAGCCGGCGACGGAAGCGGCGCAAGGGGAAGGGGAGCTGGCGCGAATGGATGCGTGAAGTCCCAGGGTGTGGCGGCGTTGCGTCACTTCATTCGATAGTTCATGTCACCATGAACCTTCGGCCTGCGCCGCGGCGGCATGATGTGACTGTCCGCCCGCCCCCGGGCGCTGGGTTCGCTGCAAGGACTCAGCACTTCCATCCACTGTGCCGCCATGCCCGATACCGATATCGATCCGCTCAGCGCCGTCACCCATCCCGACCCGTACCCGTACTACCGGGAGCTGGCCGCCAGCCAGCCATTCTTCCGCGATGACCGCCTTGGCCTGTGGGTTGCCGCCGGCCCGCAGGAAGTGGCCGACGTGCTTGCCCACTCCGACTGCCGCGTGCGGCCGCCCGCGCAGCCGGTGCCGCCCGCGCTGGCCGGCACCGCCGCCGGCGAGCTGTTCGGCCGGTTGGTCCGGATGAACGACGGCGCCGCGCACGCGCCGCTCAAGGCCCTGCTGATGCCGATGCTGGCGGGTATCGACCCGGCCGCCGCGGCGCAGCGCGCAACGGTGCTGGCGGCGGTGCTCGATGCCGGCGAAGCGTCCTGGGCCGCCATGTCCGGCGAGTGCATCAATCGCTGGCTGTTCACGCTGCCGGTCGTCACGGTCGCCGACCTGCTTGGCCTGCCGGTTGCCAACGAAGGCAGCAGCGCGGCCGAAGCCGCACAACGGGTTGCGGCCTTCGCCGGCGCGCAGTCGCCATTGGCCGATGCACCGGCCGTGCGCGCAGGCGCCGAGGCCGCTCAATGGCTGGGGCACTGGCTTGCCGATGCGGCGGACGGCGCAGGGCCGCTGCCGGCGCTGCGGCAGGCAGCCCGTGCCGCCGGCATCGACGCGCAGGCGGTCGCCGCCAACATCATCGGCCTGCTGGTGCAAGCCTGCGAAGCCACCGCGGCGCTGGCCGGGAATACGCTGCTGCGGCTGGGTCGCGACACGACGCAGTCAGGGCTGCCGCTCGATGCCGTGGTGGCGCGGGTCGCCCGGGAGGATCCGCCGGTGCAGAATACGCGGCGCTTCCTGGCCGCCGATGCGCAACTGTGCGGCCACGCCGTCAAGGCCGGCGACGCGGTGCTGGTGCTGCTGGCCGCGGCGTCGTGCAGTGGTGCCGCGGCCGGCGAACGGCCATGGACCTTCGGCCACGGCCGCCATGCCTGTCCCGGCGACCGCCTGGCGCAGGCGCTGGCTGCCGCCACGGTGGCGGCGCTGCGTGCGCGTGGGGCCGACCCGGCCGCGCTGGCGCAGGCATTCCGCTATCGTCCGTCGCTGAACGCACGCATTCCGCATTTCCTTTGATTCCCGCCATTGCCCCCAGGAGACAACATGATCGCAGTCATCTTCGAAGTCGAGCCCGCGCCGGGCCGGCAGGACAACTACCTCGATA
Source organism: Cupriavidus sp. GA3-3 (assembly GCF_000389805.1). NCBI lineage: Bacteria > Pseudomonadati > Pseudomonadota > Betaproteobacteria > Burkholderiales > Burkholderiaceae > Cupriavidus > Cupriavidus sp. GA3-3. The sequence continues at coordinate 395,384 of NZ_KB944482.1, read as the reverse complement.
TCGCCGCGCACCTGCGCCCGCAGCTGGAGGCCATCGACGGCTTTATCTCGGTGGAGCGCTTCCAGAGCCTGACCAACCCCAACAAGCTGCTGTCGCTGTCGTTCTTCCGCGACGAGGCCGCGGTGATCGCCTGGCGCAATACGCTGGCTCATCGCCAGGCGCAGGCGGCCGGTCGCGGCGGCGTGTTTGCCGGCTACCGGCTGCGCGTGGCGCAGGTGCTGCGCGACTACGGGCTGAACGAGCGCGACCAGGCGCCGGCGGACAGCCGCGCGGTGCATGACCACAAGGCGGGCTGAGGGGGAGCAGCGATGACGATGGAAGCAATCGCCACCCAAGCCGCCTTTATCGGCCTGACGTTCTTGCTGGCAGGCTTTGTCAAGGGGGTGGTGGGCCTGGGCTTGCCCACGGTTGCGGTGGGCATGCTGGGGCTGGTGATGCCGCCCGCGCAGGCCGCGGCGCTGCTGGTGGCGCCGTCGATGGTGACCAACGTGGTGCAGCTGTTCGGCGGGCCGCGCTTCGGGCAGCTGATGCTACGGCTGTGGCCGATGCTGGTGGCGATCTGCGCCGGCACCTGGCTGTGCGCGGCATGGGTGCCGGCCGGCATGACGACGCACGCGACCTCGGCCTTGGGTGTGGCGCTGGTGCTGTACGCGGTGGTCGGGCTGGCAGCGGTGAAGCTGGTGGTGCCGGCAGGGGCGGAGCGGTGGCTCGGGCCGTTGATCGGGCTGGTCACGGGTGGCATTACGGCGGTGACCGGTGTGTTCGTGATTCCCGCCGTGCCTTACCTGCAGGGACTCGGGCTGGACAAGGAAAGCCTGGTGCAGGCGCTCGGGCTGTCGTTCACGGTATCGACCATTGCGCTGGCGGTGAGCCTGGCCATGGGCGGGTCGCTGCTGCATATGCCGGTGCTGGGCGCCTCGGCGCTGGCGCTGGTGCCGGCGCTCGGCGGCATGTTCCTGGGCCAGTGGCTGCGCCACCGGATCAGCGCCGAGCGCTTCCGCAAGCTGTTCTTCTGCGGGCTGCTGGTGTTGGGCGGCGAGCTGGCGCTGCGCGGGCTGTCCTGACCCTGCCGCTGGCTTGCTCCCCTCTCCCGCAAGCGGGAGAGGGAGCGCACAGTCGGTCATTGCCGCCCGATTGGTACTTCTATCGGGCGCCGTCCTCTAGTGGCTGACCTGCACCGTGCGGCCGTTCAGCGGCTGCACCGGGCGGGCGTTCATCGGATAAAGCTGACGGAATGCGGCCAACTGCGCCGGCGACACTTCCACCGGGGTCTTCAGCACCTGCCAGCGCACGTCCTCGCTGCACGGCGGCGTGGTCAGCGAGCCGGTGAAGGCCCAGTACGACTGCCGGGCCGGCAGCAACGCCGCCACATCCAGCGGCGCCGTCAGTTCGCGCGACTCTCCGGCCTTGGCCGGCAGGCTCGCGAAGACCGGTTTCAGCGCCGCATTCTCCCGCCCGGACTTGAACAGCACCGCCACCACCGCCAGCTTGCCTTCTGCATTCTGGTGCACCAGGTGCGCGACCAGCGGATAGGCCTTGCCGTTGATCTTCTCTTCGCTGGGCGTATGGAAGTGGAACTGCAGCAGCTTGTAGGGCACGCCGTCGAGTTCGATCTGCCCCGCTGCGGGCAGGTTGACCTGTACGGTGTGGCCGTTGTTGACCACGGTGGCGGGCGCCGCGGCGTAGCCAAAGCCGATCGGCTTCAGGTCCGCAGGCCGGGCCTTGCTGGTGCGGATATCGATGGGCGACTGGTGCTTGCCCAGCGCACAGGTCTTGTAGTCCTGGTCGAGCTCGGCCCAGTGGCTGGTACCGGTCGGTCCGGTGTAGCTCCAGTGCGGGTCATTGCCGGCCCACGCGGCAGGTGCAAGCAAGGCGGTGCAAACCGTGATAATCGGCAGCCTGGTGTTCATTGTCGATGCGTCCTAGTGTTGGTAACCCCTTGGTTTCCGACGTGGTGTTGTCAAGCTGTCCCAGTCTTGAGTGCCGGGTCTTTTGCCCGGGCCGGAAATCATGCAGCAAAACTACCGTCCAGCGAATAAGGCATTGCTGAATTCCGGTCTGCACAGCGTTTAACAAGGGTACGGACTGCATGCACGCATGCGATTGATGCGTGCCGCGCATGCCGGCATGGAACGGACACGGCGCCGACATCTCACGTGGCCCGCTGAAGGCGCAGGGCGCCACAGGCATCCCCGCTCAGCCGGGGATGCCTGCCACCGTTTGTCTCGGGATTTCAGCCAGGCCGCGCGCCGGCCTGGTTCGACTCCAGTTGCGCGCGTACCGCGGAGATATGGTCGCCCGCGGCATCGACGGCGTTCTCCAGGTCGCTGGTGCTGCAGCCCAGCTCCCGGCACCAGTACTGCACTTCAAGCGGATCCATCAGGTTGATGCGGCCAGGATCCAGGGGCCTGAACTCGTTTGTCACATCGCTCATGCTTGCCTCCTGTCCATGTCTCGGGGCGACACGGCCCTTGCATTGTAGGCAGTGATCCGGCACGCGTTGCATGCAAGGTGGGCCTGGGCTTGCGCATATGATGTACGGGTTACCCCAGCCGACAGGACGCCGCATGCCCCGCTCATCCGGTGCAAAACTCTGGTCCACGCTGAACAAGGCCGCGGCCCGCAATGCGCGCCGCATGCAGCGCGCCGTCAACCAGAACCTGACCAGGCCGATGACCGAGGCCATCGTGCGCAACGCGGTGAAGCAATCGGCTGCAGTCACGGCCGCCACGCAGCGCGCACTGTCGGGCGTGGTATCGCCGGTGCAGGCGCCGCAGAACCGCGGCAGCGGGCGCTGGGAAGAAGGCGCATGGGGCGCACCAGTGGCGCCGCGCCGCTACCGCATCTTTGTGCCGGCCGGCGTCACGGCGTCGCGGCGCGCCCCGATGCTGGTGCTGCTGCATGGCTGCGGCCAGGATGCCGCCAGCTTTGCCGCGGTCACGCGCGCCGCCGCCGTGGCGCGCGAAGCCGGCTGGGTGGTGTTGCTGCCTGAACAGGCCTCGCAGGCCAATGCACAGCGCTGCTGGAACTGGTTCCGGCCCGCCGCTCAGGGCGGTGTCGAAGCCGGGCTGCTGATGGCGCTGGTCGACCAGGCTTGCCGCTGCCATCCGGTTGCCGCGGACCGCATCAGCGTGCTGGGGCTGTCCGCGGGCGGCGCGATGGCGCTGATGCTGGGGCTGCGCTATCCGGGACGCTTTGCCGCAGTGGGGTCGCACTCCGGCGCGGTGCCATGGAGCGCCAGCAATGCCGCCCAGGCAGCGCGCGCCATGCGCGGGGGACACGGGCCCGATGCCAAGGCCATGCAGGCGCTGCGGTTCGGACTGGCAGGGCGCCGCCCGCCGCCGTTGCTATTGCTGCATGGCGATGCCGACCACGTGGTCGACTTCAGCAACGCCACCGCCGCGGCGGGCATGTGGATGCACCTGCAGCCGGAGGATGCGCACGCGTTGTCCGCGGCGCCGGCACGGCGCATCCAGCGCGGCATGCGCCGTGCCATGGATGTGTTCGACTGGACGGAGGGAAAGTCGCCTTACGTGCGCCTGGTGCGGATCGAGGGCCTGGGTCACGCCTGGAGCGGCGGGGCAGGCGGGCAGGCGTTCTCCGATCCGGCGGGGCCGGATGGGTTGAAGCTGGCGTTGCGATTTTTTCTGGCGGTTGGGGGGTGAGGCAGGCTTGACGCCTCATGGATATCGCGCTGTCATCCGGTTACGAAGGTGATCGCGTTTTCTCCGAGCGAGCGAACGGCGAAGTCTCGTCTCGGCTTCCTGCAAGACCTGACACGGCTGCCCGACCTCGACAAAAGTGTCGAATAGTACCTTCGACTGACCCCTACCCCAAACTTACCGGCTCAATCACCACATCACTGGCCGGACAAGCCACACACGGCAAGATCAGCCCCTCTTCCCTCTCATCCAGACTCAACCCCGGCCATTCGATCCGATAGCGGATCGTCCCTGCATGCAGCCGGCTGGCGCAGGCGCGGCAGGTGCCGTTGCGACAGGAGTTGGGCAGCGACACGCCTTCGAGCAAGGCAGCTTCCAGCAGGCTCAGCTCGGCCGGCGCGGCGAAGCGGGTATTGCCTGGCAGCACGCTTGTGGTGAATTCGGCGCGGTCGTCGGGCGCCACCGGCTCGCGTTCAGCCATGGTCCTCACCCTCCGCTTCCGGGAATTGGGCGCGTCCGTGGGTCGCGTCGCGCAGGGCGTCGCGCGCGGCGTCGAGCTGGGTTGCGGGCATGCGCAGGACCAGCGTGGCCAGCGCGCCATAGGCGGTGTCGGCCAGCGTGCAGCCCGGCTGCGCGTCGTAGTCGAGCCAGCGGCGCACGCGCGGCTCGTCGGCATAGTCGACGGACACCGTCAGGGTGCCGTAGGCGATGCGTTCCACGCGCTCGGCCTTTTTCAGCGCGGCCGCGATGGCATCGGTGTAAGCGCGCACCAACCCGCCCGCCCCCAGTTTGACGCCACCGTAATAGCGCACCACCGCCGCCAGCACGCCGTCCAGGTCATGGTGGCGCAGCACTTCAAGGATGGGCCGGCCGGCGGTGCCGGAGGGCTCGCCATCGTCGGACATGCCCGAGGCGCCGCCAGCCAGCAAGGCCCAGCACACGTGGGTGGCGGTGGGGTGCTCGGCGCGCAGCGCCTGCAGCGCCGCCATGGCGGCGTCACGGTCGGCAACGGGCAGCGCCAGCGCCAGGAAGCGGCTCTTGCGGATTTCGATCTCGGCCCGGACGGGGTTGGCTAGCGTGTAAGTGGGCAAGCGGAAGGGCGGAAGTAGGCAGAAACGGCGGCTGCCGGCATTCAACGGATCCGCGCCTGTGGAGCCGCGGATGCAAAGGGCGAGTGTACCGCAGCGGCATCCTGGCTCAGCCGAAAGCGCCGCTTTTGTGTTGTATCGTCAACTTGGTGTCACAAACAGCGCCTACGATCCGCTCCGGCCATGCGCAATGCCGCCCGCCGCCCGCCTGTGCCAACAGGTGCCCGGCCCCGCCCGCGGGACCGGCGCAAATACGCAGTGAACAACATATCCCTTCCTCTTCCCCGGATCGAGAACATGCTTGAACAACCCAATGCAGGCCGCCGCAAGGCCCTGAAGCTCCTGGCCGGCGCGCCGATGCTGCCGCTTGGTCTTGCCTCCACCAGCCTGCTGGCAGGTTGCGGCGGTGGCGACGACGCTGTCGCCGCGCCGCTTCCGCCGGCCCAGGCGGCCACGTTCACCACGGCCGAATTCGTTGGCATGAGCGCGCCGACGCTGGCAACGCCCGACGCCATGGCGACCACCACGGTGGGCTCCAGCCTCAAGGTGTCGTTCAGCGACGGCAGCAGCCAGACCTACAAGCTGGCCTACCAGCCGTTCTTCATCACCGGCGACACCCTGCCCGACGGCAAGGGCGGCACCATCCTGGCCGGCGGCTACTACGACATCAACAACAAGCCGATCATGGACACCTCCGTGGCCGGCAAGGAGCGCCAGTTTTTCTCCGACGCGCCGGACGGCAGCTCACTGCTGACCCTGGCCAACCCGACCGTGCCCGGCGTCAAGGGCAAGACGGTGTTTGCGGTGGTGCAGTTCGAGTACACCACGCGCAACCAGGGCAATGTCAGCATGTACGGCCTGCTGCCGTCGCCGATCGCCGTGGTGACGCTGGACCAGGACCCGGCCACCGGCAAGCTGACCCCGGTCAAGTACCACAATGTCGATACCTCGGGCGTCAACGGCCTGTGGATCACCTGCGGCGCCAGCCTGTCGCCGTGGAACACCCACCTGTCGAGCGAGGAGTACGAGACCGACCTGCTGAACGCCAGCGCGGTCACGCAGTTGCAGGGCTACAGCCAGAACCTGTACGGCGACCCGGCCCGCGCCAACGCCTACAACTACGGCCACCTGCCGGAAGTCACGGTCAACCCGGACGGCACCGGCACCATCAAGAAGCACTACTGCCTGGGCCGCATCTCGCATGAGCTGGTACAGGTCATGCCCGACGAACGCACCGTGCTGATGGGCGACGATGCCACCAACGGCGGCCTGTTCCTGTTTATCGCCGACCGCGCCCGCGACCTGTCGTCCGGCACGCTGTACGTGGCCAAGTGGCACCAGACCTCGGGCGTGGGCCCGGGCAGCGCCACGCTGTCGTGGATCAGGCTGGGCAGCGCCACCAGTGCCGAAATCCGCGCGCTGGTCGACGGCGGCATCAGGCTGGCCGACATCATGGATGTCAAGACCACCGATCCCGCTGACGTCAGCTACACCCGCATCATCTACAACGGCAAGCCGAACTGGGTGAAGCTGATGCCGGGCATGGAAAAGGCCGCGGCGTTCCTGGAAACGCACCGCTACGCCGCCCTGGTCGGCGGCAGCCTGGGCTTCACCAAGATGGAAGGCACCACGGTCAACATCAAGGACAAGAAGGCCTACTCGGCCATGTCCCGCATCGAGTCGAGCATGCTCACGGGCAATGCCGCCAACGCCGGTGATATCCAGGTGGAAGGCCCATACTCCGGCGCGGTCTATGAGCTGAACCTGAAGGGCGGCCAGGCCGACAAGACCGGCACGGCCATCAACAGCGAATGGGTGCCGGTCGACATGGCGGCGGTGCCCGCGCTGGTCAGCGAAGACCTGGGGGGCGGCAAGATGAAGCAGCAGGATGCGCTGGGCAACTTTGCCAACCCGGACAAGGTCGCCACGCCCGACAACCTGAAGTTCTCGGAAAAGCTGCGCACGTTGTTTGTCGGCGAGGACAGCAATACCCACGTCAACAACTTCCTGTGGGCGTACAACGTCGATACCAAGGTGCTCAGCCGCGTGCTGTCGTGCCCGGTCGGCGCCGAATCCACGGGCCTGCACGCGGTGGACGAGATCAACGGCTGGACTTATGTGATGAGCAACTTCCAGCACGTTGGCGACTGGGAATCGCCGCTGCACGACAAGGTCCGGCCGACGCTTGAAGCCAAGGTGATGGCCAACTACAAGGACCGCTTCGGTGCCGCCGTGGGCTACCTGACGGCCGATCCGACCGGCGTCAGGCTGGCCAAGGCCTGACGCGTCGCGCAGTGCCAGGATGAGGGCGGCGGGCTTCGGCCCGCCGTTTTTTGTTGGCGCGCGATCGTTTAACATGGCAACTCCGGCACCATGCCCAGCCTCCCGCCCGTCATGCCTGACCAGCTTCCGCACATCCACTCCGCGCGCCTCAGCCTGCTGCCCTTTCGTGGCGACGACGCAGCCGAGGCGTTTGCCTGCATCACCCCGACGCTTGCCCGATTCATGGACTGGGATCCGTCGCCCTCGCCGGCGGCTTTCGAGACCGTGTGGCAAGGCTGGCTGGCAGGCATGGCGCGAGGCTCGGAATTCGTGCTCACTATCCGGCGTGCCGACGACGGGCTGTTCCTGGGGCTGGCGGGATTGCACCATGCCGACACGCCCGCGCCGGAACTCGGCATCTGGATCCGCGAGGACTGCCACGGCCATGCCTTCGGCCTGGAAGCGGTCACTGCGCTGGCGCAATGGGCGCAGGACAACCTGTCGCCGGCGCACCTGGTCTATCCCGTGGCCGAACCGAACTGGCCCAGCCGCCGGATCGCAGAGTCGCTTGGCGGCACGGTCGTGGGCCAGGCCACGACGCGCAAGTTTGAGCGCTTGATCTACCGGATTCCGGGGGGCCGTTGACGCACTGCGGCAGCGCGCCCCCCGGCGCGCCGATTCTGCTACGCTAGGCGCTTTCCCCCGCTGAGCATGCCATCATGACCGGCTCCACCCAAGACCCCGATGCACGCCGCATGGCGCCCGCCACCGAGCGCAACCGCGAGCCGATCCTTGCGGTATTGCGCAAAGTGCTGCCCGCCAGCGGCACGGTACTGGAAATTGCCAGCGGCACCGGCCAGCATGCCGTGCACTTCGCGGCAGCGTTGCCGGGACTGACCTGGCAGCCAAGCGATGCGGAAGCCGCCGCGCGCGCGTCGATCGCCGCGTGGACCGCGCATGCGGGCCTGGCCAATGTGCGCGCGCCGCTGGCGCTGGATGTCTGCCGCCAGCCGTGGGGCATCGACGCCGCGGATGCGGTGGTCTGCATCAACATGATCCATATCGCCCCGTGGGCTGCGGCCGAGGCGCTCTTCGCAGGCGCCGGCAAGCTGCTGGGCCCGGGCGGCGTGCTGTTCCTGTACGGCCCCTATTGCCGCGGCGGCGCGCATACGGCGCCCAGCAACGCCGCCTTCGACGCGCAGCTGCGCGCCACCGATGCCGACTGGGGCGTGCGCGACATGGAAGCCGTGATCGCGTTGGGCGAGGCGCAGGGCATGCGCTGCGACGAGCCGGTGCCGATGCCGGCCAACAACTTCAGCCTGGTGTTCCGCAAGTAACCCGCTGCGCGCGCTTCAGCCGCGCACCAGCATCACGATCACGGCGGCAGTCGGGCAGCTCGAGCGGCGCCTTGCTCTAAAATCATCCCGTCATTCGATCCTGCGGTGCCAGCGGCTTCCAAGCCTGCGACACCGCGCCCGCCACGGAGAACACGATGAAGGTCCAGAACATCCTGCAGACGATCGGCAATACCCCGCATATCCGCATCAACCGGCTGTTCGGCAACGGCCACGAGGTCTGGATCAAGTCAGAGCGCAGCAACCCCGGCGCCTCGATCAAGGACCGCATCGCGCTGTCGATGGTGGAAGACGCCGAACGCCGTGGGGTGCTCAAGCCGGGCGGCACCATCATCGAGCCGACCTCGGGCAATACCGGCATCGGCCTGGCCATGGTGGCCGCGGTCAAGGGCTACAAGCTGGTGCTGGTGATGCCGGACAGCATGTCGGTGGAGCGCCGCCGCCTGATGCTGGCTTATGGCGCCACCTTTGACCTGACCCCGCGCGAGAAGGGCATGAAGGGCTCGATCGCTCGTGCCGAGGAACTGGTTGCGGCCACGCCGGGCGCATGGATGCCGCAGCAGTTCGAGAATCCCGCCAATGTCGACGTGCACGCGCGCACCACCGCGCAGGAAATCCTGAATGACTTCCCCGAGGGGCTGGATGTGCTGATCACCGGCGTCGGCACCGGCGGCCACCTGACGGGCTGCGCCCGCGTGCTCAAGGACAAGTGGCCGCAGCTCAAGGTTTTTGGCGTGGAGCCGGTGGCCTCGCCGGTGATCTCCGGCGGCGCGCCGGCGCCGCACCCGATCCAGGGCATCGGCGCGGGCTTTATCCCGAAGAACCTCGATACCTCGTTGCTCGACGGCGTGATCCAGGTCGATGCCGAGCCCGCGCGCGAGATGGCACGCCGCTGCGCGCGCGAGGAAGGCATCCTGGTCGGCATCTCGTCCGGCGCCACGCTGGCCGCGATCGCGCAGAAGCTGCCCGGGCTGCCGGCCAACGCGCGCGTGCTGGGCTTCAACTACGACACCGGCGAGCGCTACCTGACCGTCGAAGGGTTCCTGCCCGCCTGAGCTGCCAAGGCCGGCCGATGAAAACGTTCATATCGCGAACGGGAGTCTTTCAGCGACGACAGGCCGTGCCGCTTGTGCCAGTCCGCCAGCGATTCCTCCGGCCAGGTGTCGCAGTGCACATGGCCTTTGCCCTTGGGCACGTCGACCCAGGGCGCGACCGATTCCAGCGAGGCCTCCACCACCTCCGGCGGGCGCGGCAGCGGCGTGTCGATAGCCGATGCATGCGGATACACCAGCTCCGGCCAGCGCGGGTCCCAAAGCCACAGCGCGCTGCCGCATTTCACGCAGAAATGGCGCTGCGCCGGCGAGCGCCGCGCGCGCTTGCCGGGTTCGCGCAGCACGGCGTGGTAAATGCCCAGGTGCTTGCGCCCGCGCACGCGCAGCGTGGCCGCGTCGCCGCCGATGTTGATCGCGTAGCCCCCACCGCCGGCCGTCTTGCGGCAGATCGAGCAATGGCAATGCATATACGGACTGGGTGAGTCGGATTCAAGCGAGAAGTGGATCGCGCCGCAATGGCAGGAGCCGTCGAGATGCATGGTGTGGGCCTTTGCACGGTGGCGTTCAGGACAGTCCATTGACTGTAGAAAACCCCCGGCAAAGTGCCAAGGCGGCGGTGATGGCTAAAGCGCCTTGCGGAATGTCAGGTTGATGCGCAGCCGCCCCAGCAGCGGATGGTCGCCGTCGGCCAGCGGCGCCACGCCGTGGAAGGCCAGCCGCGACGGCCCGCCCCACACCACCACGTCGCCATGCGCCAGCCGCACCCGCTGCGGGCGGTCGGCGCGGCGCATGCCGCCGAACAGGAACACCGCGGGCAGTCCCAGCGAGACCGAAACGATGGGCGCGCTGAAATCGCGCTCGTCGCGGTCCTGGTGCAGCGAGAGCCGGGTGCCCGGCTCGTAGCGATTGATGAGGCAGGCATCCGGTTCGAAACCGGCAAAACCCGCTTGCGCCGCGGCAGTGGTGGCCAGCTTCCGGAAGCTCGCCGGCATCTCCGGCCACGGCTTTCCGTTCAGCGGATCGACGGGGTCATAGCGATAGCCACGCGCATCGGAGACCCAGCCGACCGTGCCGCAGTTGACCATCGCCACTGACATTCTTAGCCCGCCGGGGGTGATCATGTGCCGCCAGGGCGCAAGCGCGATGATGGCCTGGACGTCGGCCAGCAGCACTTCGGCATCCGCACGGGCCAGGCCGCGCAGGACTACGGCGCCGTCGGCGAGGGGTTCGATGGCGGGGCTGGCGGGGCCGTTCGGTGGCAGGTCGTCGAACAGGTCGAAAGTCATGGGTGGAGGTTTACGGACGCCTTGGCGCGGTCAGGCAACCGTCAGTTCCAGCCGCTTCCCCAGCGCCCGGAATGCAGCCTCGATCGTATCGATCTTGGTCGCATGGTCCAGGTTGACGATACGTTGCACCTCTTGCTTGCGCGTATTCAGCCGGCGCGCCAGTTCCGCCTGCGTCACGCCCTGCGCGATCATCTCGTTAAGCAGGAGCACCTTCGCCGACACGCTGGCCGGCAGTTCAACCAGATGCTGGCCGCGTTTTGCCTTCGACGGCAGTGGCACCGGGCGGCCATCTTCGAAATAGAATTCCATGGCCGTGGCGAGCGCATCGGCGGCCATTTCGCGGGCCTGCTCGATGGTGTCGCCGCTGGTCAGGGCTTCGGGGATATCGGGAAACGACACAGCAAAGCCACCGTCGTCCGGGACGATGTTGGCAGGGAAACGCAGCATATTGGGACTCCTTTGACGACAAGGGCAAGTTGGGGCGTGAGATGGAAGACTCATGACAGGCCGAGTTGCTTGAGAATCGCCTTGCGCAACCCCTCCCGGATCTCGTGGCTGGGATGCCGTGGCAGCGTGGTCTTCCTGCCATTGAGATACACCCTCACATGCTTCGCGCCTTCACTGAAGGTGGCGCCCTGTCCGGCGAGCCATCGCCGGAATTCACTCTGCTTCACCCGAATTCTCCTGCACCTCAGGGAAAGTCAAGGGTAAGCAAAAATGTTTACTGATTCTAGCAGCAATCCGTTAAATCTGGTTGCAGGATTGTGAGCGAAATACATGAATCGCCCTGCCGCTGACATAACAAAGGCCGCCCGTCGGGCGGCCTTGCATTCTCCGTGGCGCAATCAACACTGCGCTATGCAGCGCGAACTCAGGCAAACGTATCGATCTCGCCACGCCCAAGCACACGCGCGGGACGCACCGTCGTACTGGCCCCTGCCGCCGGCTCAACAGCCGCCAGCGTGCCGCTACCAAAGCCGGTTTGCCCGCGCCCATTCCCCGGTGCCTGCTGTTGCTGCCCGTTCCCATTGCCCGCCTGGCTGGCAAAGCCGTCTGCGCCCACCGAGGTCTGGCCAAGCTGGATGCCGTTTTCCGACAGCGCGGTGCGCAGGTGCGGCAGCGCCGCTTCCACCGCGGCGCGCACGGCCTGGTGGGGTGAGACGAACTGGGCCTGGGCCTGGTCGTTGACCACGTTGAGCACGACCTTGAGCGGCCCGAGGTCAGGCGGGTTCAGCTGCAGTTCGGCGCTTTGCTGGCCTTGCGTGCTCATGCGGATCATCTGCTGGCCGAGGGCCTGCGGCCACTGGCTGTCGTACAGCTGCGGTGTGACCACGGGACGGGCGGCCGCAGCGGCTGCAGTAGCCGACGGGGTAGCCTGGCCGGCCAGCGCGGCGGCCACGGCTGGTGTGTTGTCGGGGCTGGCCGCGGTAGCCTCGCCGGTGCGGGCGGCAGCCTGTGCGGCGGCGAACGGCGTTGCCACGGGCCTGGCATCCGCCGTGCCGGGGTTGGCGGCGAGCGGATCGGCGCGGTGCCGGGCGATGCCGCTTTCCGGGCGATTGCCCGATCCGCCGGCAGACTGGCCGCTGGCGTCCTGCTGCTGGACGGCCAGCACGTCGCCCGGGATGGCCTGCGCCGTGCCGGCCTTGCCGTCGGTACCTGCGCTGGCGCTGGCCTGCATCGCGGCGCGCTGGGATGCGATGGTGGCCAGCGTGTCGGCAACCGAAGGCTGTGCGGGCCGGGCTTCGGTGGTGACGACCTGCAGCGTGTCCGGCAGCGGCGTGGCGGCCGCCGGCATGGCCTCGGCCTGGGCATCTGCCGTGGCCGGCTGCGCGGCATTTGCCAGTGCCGCCTGCAGTGCGGCGGCGCCGGTGTCGGCAACGCCGGCGAGGGCGGAACCCGCCGCGCCGGCCGGCGCGGCAGCGGGGCTGGCCGGGGCTGCGGCGGGAAGCATCAGTGCCAGGGCCGCTGCGGCAGCGGCTGCGGCATCCGTCGGCGTGGCCGCCGCGGTGTCATCCTGGTCCTGGTTTTCATCCTTGTGGCCGGCCGCGGGCTTCTTGCCGGCCGCGGCGGCTGGCTGCGGCTTGCCGGCGTCGGCCTGCGCCGCGGGCTGGCGCGATGCGGGCTGGTCGCGCGCGGCGGTTTCCCCGGCCGGCGGCGCGGGCGCCTTGCTGCTTTCGCGGGCGCGCGACAGCGCGTCGCCGAATCCGCTCGCGGTTGCGTCGGCGCTGGCGCGCCTGGCGCCCTCGACCGCATTGGCGGCGCTGCTGACAATCTGGCTGATATCGATCATGGAGTTGGCTACGGGGGTGGCCTGGGTCAGGCTTCGCTGAGACGGCTGGCCGTGCTGCGGGCCAGGCGGGCTGCGTATTCGTCGTTGGCGCGCTGTTCGCGGCGCGCGGCAACCTGGTCTTCCTTCGCTTCGGCGCGCGCGATCAGCGTGTCGAAGGAGTTCAGGCGGCGCTTCTGGTGCTGCCAGTGGTTGCGCCCTGCCAGCAGGTCGGCTTCGGCCTTGGCCAGCGCCGCGCCCTGCTGGCGGATGGCATGGTCGAGCGAATCGAGAAAGCGCGAGAAGTCCTGCCAGCGGCTGGAGGTCATGCCTTCGGCGGCCACCACCTGCATGCGCGCGCGGTACTCATGGCGGTACTCGGTGAGCTGGTTGAGCTGCTGCTCAGCCTGCGTGCGCAGTCCCTGCAGCCTGCCCAGCTCGCGCGCGGCGGCATCGGTATCGTTCTGGGCGAGGTCAGCCAGCGTATTAAGCGGTGAATGCTTGAGCATGTTCACTCCTGTCGAAGAGGCTGTGAAGCTGGGCGATGGCGTCGTCGTAGCCGGCGCGCTCGTGGATGTCTTGCTGCAGGAAGGCTTCCATGCGCGGGTGCAGGCGCATCGCCAGGTCCAGCTCCGGGTCGTTGCCCGGCACATAGGCGCCTACGCTGATCAGGTCGCGGTTGCGCTGGTAGCGCGACATCAGCTGCTTGAAGCGACGCACCGAGCCGAACTGCTCATCCGGGATCAGCGCGGTCATGGCGCGGCTGATCGATGCTTCCACGTCGATGGCCGGATAGTGGCCGGATTCGGCCAGGCTGCGCGACAGTACGATATGGCCGTCCAGGATGGCGCGCGCGGAATCGGCGATCGGGTCCTGCTGGTCGTCGCCTTCGGTCAGCACCGTGTAGAACGCCGTGATCGAGCCGCCGCCTTCGGGGCCGTTGCCGGTGCGCTCGACCAGCGTCGGCAGCTTGGCAAAGACCGAGGGCGGATAGCCCTTGGTGGCCGGCGGCTCGCCGATGGCCAGCGCGATCTCGCGCTGCGCCATGGCGTAGCGCGTCAGCGAGTCCATGATCAGCAGCACATGCTGGCCCTGGTCGCGGAAATACTCGGCCAGCCGCGTCGCATAGGCGGCGCCCTGCATGCGCAGCAGCGGCGAGGTATCGGCCGGCGCGGCCACCACGACCGAACGTGCGCGGCCTTCGGGGCCAAGGATGTTCTCGATGAACTCCTTCACTTCGCGGCCGCGTTCGCCGATCAGGCCGACCACGATCACGTCGGCGCTGGTATAGCGCGCCATCATGCCGAGCAGCACGCTCTTGCCCACGCCCGAGCCCGCGAACAGTCCCATGCGCTGGCCGCGTCCTACCGTCAGCATGCCGTTGATGGCGCGCACGCCGGTATCGAGCACAGTCTCGATCGGCGCGCGCATCAGCGGGTTGATCTGCTCGCCGGCCAGCGGCACCTCCATGGCGGCGGTGATCGGGCCCAGCCCGTCGAGCGGGCGGCCCGCGGCATCCAGCACGCGGCCCAGCAGGCCGGCGCCAACCGGCAGGCGCTTGGAGCCCGGCTCGCGCGGCGTGGTGATGCCGGCCGGCTGCGGCGATGGTTCCAGCGGGTAGACGCGCGCGCCCGGCAGCAAGCCCACCACATCGGATTGCGGCATCAGGTAGAGCCGGTCGGCGCCAAAGCCCACCACTTCCGCTTCCGCGGTGCGCGGGGCATTGCTGTCGGTGGTGAACTGCCCGGCGGGCAGCTCGATCAGGCAGTCGCTGCCCACCGGCAGGCGCAGGCCCACGGCTTCCAGCACCAGGCCCGCGGCGCGCGTCAGGCGGCCGCAGCTGCGCTTGCTGTCGAGCCCGGCGATGCCGGCCGCGGCGCTATCCAGCGCGCCGATCCAGCGTTGCGCATGGGCCAGCGCGGGATCCGGCGCTGGCGTGGCCTGCTCGGCGGCGTCAGGCATGTGGCGGCTCCCATGGATCGTCGCGGCCCAGCGCCTTGACCACGCGGGTCCAGCGCGTAGGCAGCGTGGCATCGCGCTCGCCGCTGGCGGCGCTGGCGATGCAGCCGCCGCGCGCCACCGACGGATCGGCGCGCACGGTCCAGCCGGCGGCCGCCAGTTCGCCATGCAGGTGGGTTTCCACCAGCGCCACGTCGTCGGGATGCAGCAGCAGGCTGGGCGATCCGCACAGCGCGGGTTCGCTGGTCAGCAGCTCGCGCACGGCCGGCAGCAGCACCGCGGGGTCGTTTGCCAGGGCGGTGCGCACCAGCTGGCGCGCCACGTCGAGCGCCAGCGACACCAGCGCGCGCGCGACCTGGTCGTCCACGCCGCCGAGCGCGCTGCGGAAGTTGGTGGCCAGCGCCTGCAGCTGCGTGGCCTCGTTGCGTGCGGTTTCCAGGCCGCGGGCGTAGCCTTCGCGGTGGCCGTCGCCGTAGCCCTGGGTCTGCCCCTGGGCGTAGCCCTGGGCATAGCCTTCCTTGCGCGCGCCTTCGCGCATCGCGTCGAGCGCCTCGAAATCGATCGGCGGCGGTGCGGGCTCGGATGGCATGGCGGCCAGGGCTTCGGGCGGCTCGCTTTCGCGGGGATCGAGCGAGCCCATCTGCCAGCGCTGCCAGCCGGCCGCGCCGCCACGCGCGCGGCGCGGGGGCTCGAACGGCGCAAAGCCGCCAGGATCGGCGGCCGCGCCGTTGCCGGCAAGGGAAGAGAGCGGGTCGCCGCGCGGCGCGCGGCGTGCGGCCTGGCCGCGCTCAGGGTTTGCCTCAGACATAGGCATCGTCGCCTCCGCCGATCTGCACTTCGCCCGCATCCGCCAGGCGCCTTACCACCTGCAGGATGGCCTTCTGCTCGGCCTCGACCTGCGACACGCGCACCGGGCCCAGCGCGTCCAGGTCCTCGCGCAGCATCTCGCCGGCGCGGGTGGACATATTGCGGATGAACTTGTCGCGCAGTTCCTGCGGCGCGCCCTTGAGCGCGACGATGAGCGACTCGGTGGCGATTTCCTTGAGCACGCGCTGGATGCCGCGGTCGTCGACCTCGAGCAGGTTCTCGAACAGGAACATCTCGTCGATGATCTTCTGCGCCAGGTCGCCGTCGTGCAGGCGCACGCCGTCGATCACAGCCTCTTCGTGCGCGGTGCTCATCAGGTTGATGATCTCGGCCGCGGTGCGCACGCCGCCCATGCGGCTGCGCTTCAGGCTCTGGCCCGCCAGCAGCTTGGTCAGCACGTCGGTCAGTTCCTGCAGCGCGCCCGGCTGCACGCCGCCGAAGGTGGCGATACGCAGGATCACGTCGTTGCGCAGGCGGTCGGTGAACAGCGCCAGCACCTCGGACGACTTCTGGCGGTCCAGGTGGATCAGGATGGTGGCGATGATCTGCGGATGCTCGTCGCGGATCAGCTCGGCAATGGCCGTGGCGTCCATCCAGTTCAGCGAATCGATGCCGCCGCCCGGATCGCGCGACTCCAGGATGTCTTCGATCACCGACTGGGCGCGTTCCTCGCCCAGCGCCTTGTTCAGCACGCTGCGGATAAAGGCGTTGGAATCGACGTTCAGGGCCAGGTACTGCTCGGTCTCGGTGCGGAACTCGCCCAGCACCTCGGCCATTTCCTCGCGGGTGACCGAGCTGAGCGTGGCCATGGCCGAGCCCAGCTCCTGCACTTCGCGCTGCGACAGGTGCCTGAACACCTCGGCCGCGGCATCCTCGCCGATCGCCATCATCAGGACGGCGCTCTTTTGCAGGCCGGATTCGGAGATGCCCTTAGCGGTTGTCATTGGCAATCCAGTTCTTGATCACGCTGGCGACCAGGCGCGGGTCGCGCTGTGCGGCGTCGCGCACCAGCGCGAGGTCGCTTTCATACTTGGCGGCAAGCCGCAGGATTTCCGGGTTGGCGGGCTCGTCCGGCGGCAGCAGCACTGCCTCGGTCTCGTCCCTGGGTTCCGGCGCCGGCAGCGGCGGCGAGGTGTAGCGGCGCAGGACCGGCCGCGCCACCTTGAACCACACGAACAGCGCCAGCAGTGCCAGCAGCAGGTAGCCCGCAAGGGTCTTGCCGAGCTCGATCATGTCGGGCTGCTTCCACAGCGGCACCTCGGGCGCGGCCTTCTCGCGCTCGGCGGTGAATGGGCTGTTGACCACGTTGATGGAGTCGCCGCGGTCGGCCGAGAACCCCATCGCCTCCTTGGTCAGGTTCTGGATCTGCGCCAGCAGTGCCGGCGGCAGCGGTTCGGCCACGAGCTTGCCCTTGGCATCGGCCTGCTGACGGTAGTTGACCACCACCGCCACCGACAGGCGGCGCACGCCGCCCGGTGCCTGCTGCACGTGGCGCACGGAGCGGTCCAGTTCGTAGTTGACGGTGGAGTCGCGGCGATTGCTGCTGGGGCCGCTGGAAGCGGTGGCATTGGCGACCTGGGCGCCCTGACCTGGCTGGGCAGCTTGCCCCGGCTGTCCCGGTTGCCCGGCAGCCGGAGCACCGGCCTGTCCCGGCGCCTGGCCCGCACGCGGCGTCTGCGGCGTGGTCACGGGCGCGGCGGCGGCAGCCGGCGGCTGGTTCGACAGCGCCCCGGGCACGCCGCCCGGCGGCGTGACACCCTGCTGGGTCGACTCGCTGGTCTGCTGGCTGCGGATCGCCGAGCGGGTCGGGTCCTGGTTGGGCTTGTAGCTCTCGTCGGTGTGCTCGACGATGGAGAAGTCGACGTCGGCGGTCACCTGTGCGCGCACGTTGTCCTTGCCGACGATCGGCGTCAGGATCGCTTCGATGCGCTTCAGGTAGTTCTGCTCCAGCGCCTGGACGTACTTGAGCTGGGTCGCGTCGAGCATGCGCTCGTTGCCGGTGTTCGACAGCAGGTTGCCGTGCTGGTCGACGATCGAGATCGACTTGGGCGTCAGCTCCGGCACGCTCGACGACACCAGGTGGCTGATCGCAGCGACCTGGCCTTCATCGATGGCGCGGCCCGGGTAAAGCTGCAGCACGATCGACGCGGTCGGCTTCTGGCGTTCGCGCACGAACAGCGTCGGCTTGGGGATGGCCAGGTGCACGCGGGCGGACTGCACCGCGGCGATGGACTCGATCGAGCGCGCCAGCTCGCCTTCCAGCCCGCGCTGGTAGTTGACCTGCTCGGCAAACTGGCTGATGCCGAATTTCTGGTTGTCCATCAGCTCCATGCCGGCCGTGCCGCTCTTGGGCAGGCCCTGCGATGCCAGGCGCAGGCGCGTCTCATGCACCTTCTCGGCCGGCACCATGACCGCGCCGCCGCCTTCGGCGAACTTGTACGGCACGTTCATCTGCTGCAGCGATTGCAGCACCGCGCCGCCATCGCGCTCGGACAGGTTGCTGTACAGCACCTTGTAGTCCGGGCTGCGCGACCACAGCACGCCCACCGCGATGGCCGCGGCCAGGGCGGCGCCGGCCAGCATCAGCGGCAGCTTCGGGTTGGCCTTCAGGCGCTCGATCACTTCTGCCGGGCGCCCGGGCAGTGCCACGGTCGCGGTCATGCGCGTGCTCCGGATCCGGCGCCGCGATGCTGGCGACGGCACGGGCGATGCTGACCGCCTTGGTCGTCGGCGCGGCTCACGGCACGGCTCACATTACGCTGCAGAGAAAACACGCGTACTCCCGAATCGATGATTGTCTGGTGATTTCCGGAGCCAGCACGGGACGACAGCCCGCGCTCTTCCGGCACGGTGGCAATGATCGGCCAGACTTGAGCGCGACAATCCGGCGAATAGACGCGGTTTTTTGTCCGATTTCGGCCCATGGCGGGGCGGCACCGGCGGGTACTCTGCGGGGGCTGAAACTGGGTGCGAACCGCCTGAGGCCCGCCTGCCGGCAGGCTACTCTGTGATGCAAGGGCGCACCACAAGACGAACTCTGCCGGTGGACCGGCATATAACGACCCAAATGACCACTATCTCTTCCATCGAGAGCATGCTGCAGCAACTGCGCGGGATGTCCCAGGTTGCCTCGGGCAACAGTGCCAGCCAGTCCGCCGCGCCGGTCGGCGGCGGCTTTGCCGGCGAGCTGCAGCGCTCGCTGGGCCGCATCAACGCCGCGCAGGAACGCGCCTACGGCCAGGCCGAGGCGTTCGAGCTGGGCAAGCCCGGCGTGGCGCTCAATGATGTGATGATCGACCTGCAAAAGGCCAATGTGTCGTTCCAGACCGGGGTGCAGGTGCGGAACCGGCTGGTGGCGGCTTACCAGGAAATGATGAATATGGCGGTGTAAGCCCACCGGCCTGCGCCGAAAGCAAAGAGCCCCTGGCGCGCGCAAGCGGCCAGGGGCTCTTGTCGTCAGGAAGACCTGCCGGGTCAGGCCTGCGCTTCAGCGCCTGCGTCCATGCCCGCTTCAAGGTGGTAGATCCAAGCCAGCAGCTCTGCCACGGCCACATAGAGCTGCGGCGGCACGTGGCTGTCCAGGTCGACCTGCATCAGCAGGTTCACCAGGGTGGGTGAATCGTGGATATAGACGCCCGCTTCGCGCGCGCGGGCGATGATGGCTTCGGCCACCACGCCATAGCCCTTGGCGACCACGCGCGGGGCCTTGTCGCTGTGCTGGTAGGACAGGGCGATCGCCGCGCCGCGGTCTTGCGCCGCTTCGCTCATCGCGCCGCTCCTACCGTCATGTTGTCCTGGGTCTGCACGCTCAGGCGCTGCAGCACGATGCCCTGCGCCTCGAGCTGGTTGCGCAGCAGCGGCCGTGCCGCGATGAAACGCGCCGCGACATCGGTCTCAGGCGTTGCCACGCGGGCGTCGAGCCCCGCCGGTCCCAGTGTCAGCACCGCTTCGACGATGCCGAGGCTCGGCAATTGCAGCCGCAGGCGGCTGGACCATGGCCGGGCGCTGTCGTCATGGGCCTGCGCTGCGCCATCCGCGTCGGGGCGTAGCAACTCCCACTCCATCGGCACGCCGGGCCAGGCTTCGCCGGCAAAGCGGAACTGCTGCGTGGCGAGCAATTCCAGCTGCTGGCGGACCACGCCTTCGGTTGCCGGATGGATGGCCGGGCCGGCTGCCGAGGCCTGCTTGCCGGCGTCTGCCGAGGCGGTGTCCGGCAGGCCAGCGGCGGCGCGCGCCGCGTGGGGGATGAGGCTGTCCGGCGCTGCAGCGCGCGCGCCAGCCTCCGCGGTGCTCTGGTAGGCCTGCGTGGCCAGCGCCGCGGCGGACTGGCGTTGGGCCCCCGGTTCGGCAGCGGCTTCGCGGCTGTAGGCCGCCGTGGTGGCGGCGCCTTGCCGCAGCGCCTGTTCCGCCGCCGCATGGCTGTGGGCCACGCGCGGATTGCCGGCCGAGGCCAGCGCTTCAGCCAGCACCTGCGAGGCCGGAATCAGCGGCGGCGCTGAGGGCCGCCCCGGCTCTGCCGCTGCGGCACCGCCGGTATAGGTCAGCAGCGCAGACGGCAGCGTGGTTGCGGCGGCCTGCGCAGTGCCGCCTGGGGCAGCCGCCCGGGCCGGCACCGGTACTTGCGCCTGCGGCTCCTGGCGGATGCCGGGCAACGCGCGTGCGCCGGCAACCCACTGTGCAAGGTGCGATTCGTAGAACAGGCCGCTCTGCCCAACCGTGTTGGCAAGCGCCGACGCCGCAGCCTGCGCCGACGCTGGCGTGGGCGCGGCGGCCAGCAGCGGGCCGGCGCTGCGCACCGGCTGGGCCTCGGTACCGTCCATCACCGCCAGGATGGCCCGCGCCGCCGCGCTCAGCGATTCCTGCGTCGAAGTGCCCGGCAGCAAGGTAGCCTGGCCTGCCAAGGCGTTGGGGCCGGTGGCGTGCTGGCTGTGGCGGATCGCCTGGCCGGTGGAGCTCTGGACATTCGACTCGGTGGCCTCGGGCACGGGCTGCAGCGCCGCCAGCTTGTCGATGGCAAGCGCCGTGCGCAGCGGTTGTGGGTCCGGGGCCTGACCGGGTGCCAGGCCTGGAGGCAGATGGATGCCGGTCATACGGGTCGCGTGAATGCAGACGGCGGGCTTTCCGGCCCGCCGCGGGGAGTAGCGCAGCGGTCAGGCTGCGTCAGGCGGTGGCGCCGTAGGTGGCGGACAGTTCGATCTGGCGGCGCGAGCTGGTCAGCATGTCGCCGAGCTTCTTCAGCTGCGGCATGGCCAGGTCGCGGATGCGGGCATCGTAAGTGAGGATGCGGTCCAGCAACTGGTAGCGGCGCATGCGTTCCGCATCGGAGAACGGTGCCTCGTGGTCCATCTGCCGCAGGCTGTCCACCAGGGCCAGGTAGCCCTGCTGCAGCGCGGTGACGGTGTCCCAGTCAGCCGCCTGGGCGGCCTCGTGCATCCGTGCGGACAGCGCGAGGATTTCCTCGTAGCAGTCCACGATCGGGAAAAACTCGGGAAGGGAAGCCATGTCAGTTGTCCTGTAAGGCGGGTTGCCGATCCGCGGCCGTGTCGTCGATCTGCGCCCAGGCCGAAGCCAGGCTTTCGAGCAGCGTGTCGACTTCGGCCAGCAGGGCCGCGTCGCTGCGCAGGTTGGCCAGCATCAGCCGGCGCACCATATATTCGTACAGGGATTCGAGGTTGGCGGAGATCTCGCCGCCAACCTCATGGTCAAGCACGGCGCGCAGGCCGTTATCGATGATGTCGATGGCTTTGGAGATGGCGTTGCCGCGTTCGATGACGTTGCCGCCCTCCAGGTGGAACTTCGCCCGCGCAATGGCTGCGCGCGCGCCGTCGTACAGCATGGCGATCAGCTTGTGCGGGCTGGCGCTCATGGCGCCGGTCTGGACGCCGACCTGGGCGTAGGCGTTGGCGGATGCGCGGGCGAACATGGTTGGGTTCCTTCAGGCTGTGGTGTGCGGCGGGACGGTTACTTCTTGGTGCTGTTGTTCAGCGCATTGAACTGTTGCGTCAGGTAGCTGCTGGTACGGTTCATCTGCGCTACCACCAGGTCCAGTTGCGTGAACTGGGCCTTGTATCGAGCCACCGTGGCAGTAACGCGGTCCTGGACGCGGTCATAGTCGTCTTCCAGGTCCTTCAGCGTCTTGGTGATGCCATCCTGAGCCACCTTCAGCGCGCCATCGGTCTTGCTCAGGCCCTCGATATAGGTGCTGGCGCGCTTGCCGATGCCGCCGTCGCCGGTGGTGCTGGAAAACAGGGACGTGACGCCACCCAGGTCTTCGTTTATCGCCTTGGTCAGCTTGGTGTCGTCCAGCTTCATCGTGCCGTCTTTGTCGAACGAGATGCCGACGTCGATCAGCGTGATCGTGCCGCCGTTGCCGTCATCCATGGCACCGCCCAGCATTGAACGCAGGCTGGACTGGATCGAGCGCAGCGTGCCGTCGCCGGTCAATGCCGCGGACGTACCGGCCTTCGTATCGAATGCCGTCAGCGACTTGGCGGAACTCTGAATGTTGTTGTAGGCGGTGACAAAAGCCTGGACGGCGGCCTTGATTGCGACGTTGTCGCGGGTCACCACCAGCGATGTCGTGCCTGGCTTGACAAGGTTCATGGTCACGCCCTGCGCTGCGTCCACCACTGAATTGCTCTGGCTGACCACGTCGATGCCGTTGATCGTCAGCGTCGCATTGGCAGGCGGCACCTTCTGTTCCATCTTGTTGGCGGCGGGCGCCGCGGCCGGGTCGAACGCAACCACGTTGTTCAGTGCCGCATCGGTCGACGACACCCGCATGGTGGCTTGCGTTCCGGTCTTGTCCGACGTCAATACCAGGCGGTAAGGGCTGGCGCTGCCGTCATTGACGATGCTGGCCGTCACGCCGATGCTGGCCTTGTTGATGGCATCGCGCATTCCTTCGAGCGAAGAATCCGCGGGGATGGTGACCTTCTTGGTGCTAGTGGCGGCGCCACCGGTGGCCAGCGCTTCGCCGAAGTCGAACACGAGCTCGCCGCCACCGATCGCGGCCTTCTGGTCGGCAACGTTGCTGCTCACCAGCGACTGCGCGGTGGCCAGCGTGTTGACAGTAATGCTGTAGCTGCCAGGCACGGCGTTGGCAGCGGTGGTGACGTTCATCACGTCCGTGGTGCCGATGCTGGCCTTTACTGCGCCGAAGGTGGCAGCATCGGACAGCTTCTTCGCCGCGCCCTGGTAGGCGTCCAGCACGCTCTGCACCTGACTGTAGGCCGACAACTTGGTCTGGTAGCTCTTGGCCTGCGCATTGATGGCGTCAAGCGGTGCCTGCTCGGCCTTCTGCAGCTGGTCCAGCAGGTCGCTCAGTTGCAGGTTGGAACCGATGCCGATGGAGGAGATCGTTGCCATATTATTGTCTCGTCTTCAACTGATATTCAGGGCTCAGGCCGCGTGGTTGATGAACAACCCCTGCAGCTTGTCGATGGCGCGGGCAATGCGCAGCACCTCTTCGGTGGGCATCTGCCGGATCAGGTCGCCGGTTTCCTTGTCGATCACCTTGGTGATGACGCGGTGCGTGGTATCGTCGATCTCGAAGCGCAGGCCGATGGTGGTGGTCTTGAGCGCGTCGACCAGCTCGCCGATGGCGGCGCTGGTTTCCAATCCCTGTGCGGCTTCTGTGTGGTCGCTGTCCACGGAACGATCCTGTCGCTGCGTAGCATGGCTGGCCATGGTGGTGGCGCCGCCAGATGGCATGGCAACGGCTAAGCCTTCGGCTGGCATCCGCACGGTAAAGGGGTTCACTGTCGGGGGAGGCGCCATCGAATACTCCGTCCGGGTTGGCAGGGTTCAGTTCCAGGAGAAACGCTTTGCAGGCAGTCGGGCTGCCTGCGAAATGCTCCTCGGGCAAAAAGGCCGGGCCTTGCGGCCCAGCCTTCCTGCGCCATTCGCCGATGCGATTAACGCAGCAGCGACAGCACGCCTTGGGTCGTCTGGTTGGCTTGCGCCAGGACCGACGTACCAGCCTGTTGCAGGATGTTCGCGCGGGTCATGTTCGACACTTCCGTTGCGTAGTCGGCGTCCTGGATGCGCGAGCGCGACGAGGACAGGTTGGTCACGGTGGTGCCCAGGTTCGAGATGACGGAGTCAAAACGGTTCTGGACGGCACCCAGCGAGCTGCGCAGGTCGTCGACTTGCTTCAGCGCGGCGTCGATCTTCTTCAGTGCGTTGCCGGTGGGAACGCCCGTGAATTCGGCCGTGGGGGTGGCGCCGCTCAGGGAGATCGTGCCAACGGCCACGTTGAGGGTGCCGGCGGCACCGCCGTCGGCCAGGGTGCCGGCAGCGACGTAGTTCTTGCCCTGGACGGTGACGTAGCCCGTGGCTACGCCTGCAGCATTGTTGGCAACACGCACTACCTGGTCTTGCAGAGTGACGGGGCCGGCGATGCCATTGGCGGTGTCGTCGAATGCGACATCAGCTTCGTTGAGCTTCACGGCGCCGGTGGCACGATCAACCGAAGCAGCAAAGTAGTCGTCACCAGCCTTCACGACGAACTGGCCAGAGTTCGCGCCGGCAGCCGTCTTGACTTCGTGCAGTTCGAGGTCCGCTGCGGCGAAGGTCTTGCCGGTTGCGGCGTTGATCTTGGTGACGTCGCCCGCAGCGAAGCTCACGTTGAACGAACCGGTACCAGCGGCAGCGTTGATCGTGGTGATCTTCGGGCCGACGTCCAGCGAGTTCTTGGCCACCGAGAAGCCGCTCAGGCCCAGCGTGGTCCTGTCGATCTGCTTCAGATCGATGGAGATGGTCTCGCCGTCGTTGGCGCCAACCTGGACGGACAGCTTGTTGCTGCCGGCCAGAACCTTGACGCCGTTGAAGTCGGTCTGTTGCGACGTACGGTCGATTTCAGACAGGCGCTGGTTGATTTCATCCTGAATCGACTTCAGGTCGGACGAGGAGTTCGAACCCGTGGCCGCCTGGACCGACAGTTCACGAATACGTTGCAGGTTGTTGTTGACTTCGGTCAGCGCGCCTTCCGTCGTTTGTGCCAGCGAGATGCCGTCGTTGGCGTTGCGCTGGGCTTGCGTCAGGCCGCGGATGTTCGAGGTAAAGCGGTTGGCGATGGCCTGGCCGGCGGCGTCGTCCTTGGCGCTGTTGATGCGCAGGCCCGACGACAGGCGCTGGATCGCCGTGTTCAGCGACGATTGCGACGTGTTCATGTTGTTCTGAGTCATCAGAGACAACGAATTGGTGTTAATGACTTGCGCCATGGTACGACTCCTATATGCAAAGTTTTGGGCATTCCGGCTAGTGCCGTAACGTTGGCGGCCTGCTTTGCAGGGCGTAGAGTGCCTCCGTTGCTTGGGTTATCGACCGGGCAAGAGAAAGGTTTAGAGTGATCTCCGCGATAGTTTCGCGGGGTACCGGCAGGGCGGGCTGAGGCGCCGCGCGGCAGGGCAGGAAGGCGCGTGGGGCGGGCGTTGGCCTAGCGGCGCTTGCTGGTGCGGGGGATGTAGATCGGCAGGAAGTCCGGCTCCGGCGCCGGAGCCGGCGCCACGACCGGCGCGTCCGGCGCATTGGCCAGCGTAACCAGGCAGATCGCCCGCTTGTAGACCACCGTGGGCCGGATGTCGTCCGGCTGCCGGCCAAGCAGCACCACGTAGTCGTCTGACGCCAAGACAAGGCCCTGCAGCCGGGCGCCGGTGGCCAGGTGGACGATCACCGGGGCCTGGCTGGTCCTGTATGCCGCAAATTGCTGGTGTTGCAATTGTCTCCGGCTGCGTGACTTGGGCCGGGTTTCCTTCTTCTTCACAACGACTCCGGAAGAGCCCGCAAGGGTTCTGGCGGCTAATGGCTTGGGGTGCGCCACGGCCAGGGCGGCACGAGAAACATCCGCTCTCGGTAACGGCGCGTGTGCCGGCGGTTGGCGCTGCCAGAAGAGAAGGGGAATAATTCAGGGCTGAGAGTAACAAAGTTCTACAAGCGTTGACGAACCGTGTGTCAATTCGGATCTAGAGTCGCCGCTCTATAAAATGTGTTGCTCTCGAGGCCGTGATATTGTACAGCATTGTGCGCTGCCGCATGCCGCGGCTAGGGCGGCGGGGCGACAGGCCGGTTGGACCGGGCTCGCGATGAAATTGCCAGCCCATATGAAAAGTGCCCTGATGTAGCGTCAGGGCTAAGAACAATCAAAAGTGCGCAAATAATCTCATATTGTCATAAGGGAATCCCCTGATAGAAACGGGATTTACACCTCATGTAAGCGCGTTTATATTCTTGGCAAGAGCTTTTCAGCTCGAGCAGTCCTGAAAAGCCTACGAGCACCCCGCGCGTAGGCTTCTTTTTTTGCCTGCGTCGTTTGAATCGCGCTCTGTGGCGCTGTGGCTGGTGCGGTTAGTAAAAACCGACCGGCCGTTCGGACTGCCCAAGCAGATTTAACGCCACTTTCGCGCCGCGCAATCCTCCGAAATGGGAGGATTTTTGCCGCCAATTCTCATTTCCGTTCAAGAAGTTCAGCTGAACGCCGATAGCCGGCGCGGCCCTTAGCCTGCCGTCGTGGCGGTGCCGCGGGCCACGCGCCGCCGTGCGCGCGCTGCCAGGCCGGCGCCCAGCACCCAGCGCAGCGTCGGTGCCAGCACATGCATGCCCGCGAGTGCTGCCGGGCGCCGTATCGAAGGGCCGTCCAGATCGAGCTGTTGCCGTGCCCACGGCGGCAGCAATGCGATGCCCGCGTCGGCCATGATCCGCACCGCCGGCTGCAGCAGCGGGTTGGCCACCGGCATCTTCCGCACCAGCCGCACCACTTCGCTGGTGCGTTCGCTAGCCAGCAGCGCAGGCCGCATGGCCTCCAGGTAGGCCGTGACTTCGGCGCGCGAGCGCGGCACGTCGGCCGCGCCCAGCATCTGGGCGATGCGCGCAACCTCGTCGTAGTAGCGATCCTGCTCGGTGCCGCTCAGTGGTCCGACATAGCGCAGGTAGCCAGCCAGGAAGCTTGAGACCTCGGCCACGTGCACCCACGTCAGCAACGCCGGGTCGGAGGCGGCATAGTGCCGCCCGTCCGGGGCCACGCCGACCACGCCGGCATGGATGCGCCGTACGCGCCCGATCAGCGCCATGGCATCGGCACGGCTGCCGTAGGTGGTGCCGGCGATGAACTGCGCGGTGCGCCCCAGGCGCCCCTGCATGTCGGTGCGAAAGCTGGAGTGGTCCCAGACCCCGGCCAGTGCCAGTGGATGCAGTGTCTGCAGCAGCAGCGCACTGACGCCGCCCGCGAGCATTGCCGGAAAGTCGGCATGCACGCGCCAGCAGACCGCGTCGGGCCCGAACAGACCGGGATCGCCCGGCGGGTTGTCGTAGTCGAGGGTCAGGCCGGAATTGCTGCGGGTCAGCGCGCGCACGTGCGCGCCGGCGCGCTCACGCAGCCTGGTGGAGAGATGGTTCAGCGGGCCGCGTCGTGGCTGCGCAGAGCGGCCGGCGGCGGGGTCGGTAAAGCTGGACAAGGCCGGTGCCTGAATGGGGAAGTCAGGGCCAGCATACACGGGATGCGGGGCGATGTGCGCGGGGTCATGCCGCGGCGGTTGCCGCAAAAAGGGCCGGAGCCCCCTTGCGGGAGTCCCGGCCTGTCAATCTCCGGCGTATGCCCCTGCGGCCGCACCGCATGTTGCGGCCGCACATACCCGGAAAGCTGCCTGTTATCGTGGCTGGCGCGGCTTACTTACGGCTGGCGTTGTCCGCCTTGTTGCCCACCCTGTTGCCCGCCCTGGCCGCTTTGCTGGCCGCTGCGTTGGCCGCTTTGCTGGCCCGGTTGCGAGCTGCCGCGATCCTGCTGCTGCTGTTGGTCCTGCTTGCGGTCCTGGTTACCCATCTGACCGCCGCCTTGTTGTTGTCCCGGCTGCTGCTGGCTGCCGCGTTGGCCAGATTGTTCCTGCTGCTTCTGTTCCTGCGGCTTCTGGCCCGACTGCGATTGACCCGGCTGTTGCTGCTGTCCCATTGCTAGCTCCTTGACGCGGCGAACTGCCGCATCCCCTGTTTCGCAATCGCCATGCCAAGGATGGAAGGACCGGGGTGCCGCCAGCAACGGCCTGTAACGGGGGATGCAGCACATCACGCGGCGGGCGCTTTTACAACGGGTGGCCCGATTTACACGCCGTGGGCCCCGCCGCGGACGCCTGGTGCGGCCTGCCCGGCAGGTATGGAGCTTGCTGAAATATGCCTTACCAGTGGTTCCGCGTGCCAGGCAAGTCCGGCAACGGATGCGCTGGTGACCCGAAAAAGGAGGCAGCCATGCGTTTTTCCCGAATTCCCGCGCGCACCGTGCGGATGGCCTGTGTTGCTGCGGCGCTGGCGGTAGCCGGTAGCGCGCTGGCGCTCGACAAGAGCGGCCTGATCCTGGTTGCGGCCGACGATACCCCTGTGGCACCCGTCAATTCCGCGCCGGGCATGCCCGGCCGTGCCGACCCTGACCGGGGCGCCGCCCCGGACATGAGCGCCGACAAGGCCAAGCGGGCCGTCGAGGACGGTGCTATCACCACCAGGATCAAGACCAAGCTGCTCACGACCAAGGACCTCAAGTCCACCGGCATCCGTGTGAAAACCAGGCAGGGCACGGTCGACGTGAGCGGCACGGTGCCGAGCCAGCAGCAGCACGACCTGGCGCTCGACGCGATCCGCAGCGTCGAGGGCGTGACGTCGGTCAATGACAACCTGAAGGTGTCATCGCGGTAAGCGGGTTTGTCCGATGCTGAGGGTTTGCTCCCTCTCCCGCGCGTGGGAGAGGGAGAACGCAATCGGAATTTGGCCCCCCTGCCTAAGCCGCGTGCTTCCTGCGCGTAGTGCTTGAACTCTTGCGCGCGGCCGGCGCGTGCGACTCGCGCTTGGCCGGTGCACGCTTGGTCTTGGCGGCGGTGCTGGCGCGCTTGGCAGGCGGGGTCGCAGCCCGCTTGGCAGCGGGCTGCTTCCTGGCGGCGGCATGCCGCGCAGGGGCCTTGCGGCGCGCGGGCGTGGCGTCCTCCTTGTCTTCCTTGCCGCGCTGGCCCAGGCTCTGGCGCAGCAGCGCCACCATGTCGATGACCTTGGCGCCCTGGCGCGGCGCTTCTTCCTCTTCCGCAGGCGGGGTCAGCTGGTGGGTCTTGCCGGAGTCGATCTTTTCTTCGATGCGCGCCATCAGGTCGTCACGATAGCTGTCGCGGTACTGTTCCGGCTCCCAGTCTTCGCTCATGTCTTCGACCAGCTTGGTGGCCATCTCGATCTCGCGCGCATGCGCGCCGGTGGGTTTGCCGGTGGTCGCCTTGGGCAGGCGCAGTTCGGAGATGGGCAGCACCTCGTCGGCAAAGCGCATGGTGTTGAGCACCAGCGCGTCGCCGTGCACCAGCATCGCGGCCAGGTGCTGGCGGGCGCGCAGCACCACCAGCGCCAGCGCGGCACGCCCGGTGCGGCGCATGGTTTCGTGCAGCAGCGCGTAGCCGCGCTCGCCGCGCTTGTCGGGCTCGAGGTAGTAGGGCGTGTCGAAGTAGTACGGCGGGATGCTCTGCGCGTCGACAAAGCTGACGATATCCACCGTCTGCGTGGCCTCGACATTGGCCTGGCGGAAGTCTTCCTCGTTCAGCAGCACGTATTCGTCCTTGGCGTACTGGTAGCCCTTGACGATATACTCCTTGTCGACCGGCTTGCCGGTGCTCTTGTTGATGCGCTGGTAGCCCACCGGCGCCATGTCGCGCACGTCCAGCAGGTCAAGGTCCAGCGTCTGGCTGCGCGACGCGGGCCGCAATACTACCGGGATATTGACCAGGCCAAAGGTTATGGCGCCTTTCCAGATGATGCGTGACACGTGAGGGCTCCTTTGCCAGCCGCACGGGCACGTTGCGGCGGCGGTGGCGGCAGATCGCCCGGAGGCGGGTCTGCCACTGGTTCGGGCGGGCCCGGCGGAGGTTCCGGCGGCGGGGTTTCAGGCTTGCGCGGCGGGATGTCGGGATCGGGCGTGGTATGCACGGAGCTTCCTTGTTCAAGGGTGGATGGGAGCGGCGGCTGGCATCGGCATCGCGCTAGGAATGGTCCGCGCTGAGTGCATCCAGCAGCCGTGTCAGCGCGTCCAGGTCGGCTGGCTTGACCAGGTGCTGGTCGAAGCCGGCTTCCAGCGCGCGGCGGCGGTCCTCGGGCTGGCCGAAGCCGGTCAGCGCCACCAGCGTGGCGCCGCGCATCTCGGGCAGCGCGCGCAGGCGGCGCGCGGTCTCGAAGCCGTCCATGGCGGGCATGCCCAGGTCCAGCAGCACCACCTCCGGCCGGGCATCGGTGGCGCGCGCCAGCGCGCTGGGGCCGTCGGCGGCGGTCACCACCGTATGGCCAAGTGTCTGCAGCGTCATCATCATGGCCTCGAGCGCGTCAGGGTTATCGTCCACCACCATGATCCGGCGCGGCACGCCGCGGTGCGGCGCGGTGCGGCCGGAGCCTGGGTGCCACTTCTGCCACGGCTCTACCGGCAGCGTCACGGTGAAGGTGCTGCCCTGTCCGGGGCCGGGGCTGTCGGCGCGGATGGTGCCGCCATGTAGCCGCACCAGCTTTTGCACCAGCGTCAGGCCGATGCCGGGACCGTCCTGCTGGATCGCGCTGCGCGGCGGTTCGGGCTGGGTGCCGTCGTCGCGCGCGGCCAGCGGATCGAACAGCTGCCGCTGCAGTGCCTCGGACAGGCCGGCGCCGTTGTCGCGCACGCGCACGGTGACGCGGGCGCCGGACGCGGCATCGGGCGCGGTGTTCGCCGCGCCGTCCTCGAGACTGGCATCGACGACGATCTGGCCGCCGGCGGGCGTGTAGGCCGCGGCGTTCTGCAGCAGGTTGCTGAAGATCTGCGCCAGGCGCACCAGGTCGCCACGTACCGGCAGGGGCTGCTCGGGCAGCGACAGGCGCAGCGTATGGCCGCAGGCGTCCATCGTGGGGCGCACGGCTTCCACCGCGGTATTGAGCGCGGTGCGCAGTTCCACCAGGTCCTCGCGCAGCGTGATGCGGCCCTGGTTGAAGCGCGAGATGTCGAGCAGCTCGTCCACCAGCCGGGTCAGGTGGTGCAGCTGCCGGCCGATGATGTCGCGCGCGCGGAACATGTCCTCGCGCGAGGGCGAGAGCTGCTGCAACAGGTCCGCGGCGCTGCGCAGCGGCGCCAGCGGATTGCGCAGTTCATGCGCCAGCATCGCCAGGAACTGGTCCTTGCGCCGTTCCTCGTCATGCAGCGCGCGGCCGGCACGGTTTTGCAGCGTCACGTCCTGGCAGGTGCCGGCAATGCGCAACGGCGGCGTGCGGTCGTCGCCCGGCTGGCCTTCCGCGCCGCGTACCGGGAACGCGCGCGCGCGGATATCGCGCAGCTCGCCATCGGGGCGCGCAAGGCGGAACTCGATGTCCAGCCTGCCGTCGCCCAGCATGCTGGCGAACGCCGCTTCCACGCGCGCACGGTCGGCCGGCGCCACGCGCTCCAGGCAGCGGCGCGGCTCTTGCGTCAGCTGCTCGGGCTTATGGCCGCACAACGTGGCGAGCGAGGGGCTGGCGAACAGCAGGCGGGGCTCGGCCGGGTCGAGGATCCACACCACGTCGGCCAGCGATTCGGCCAGCTGGCGGAACATGTCTTCATGCTCATGCAGTGCCCGCGAGGTGCGGTGATAGGCGTCCTCTGCCCCGCGCAGCCGCAGCAGCGCCTGGATGCTCGACAACACCTCTTCCGGCTCGGCAGGCTCGACCAGGTAGCCGTCGGCGCCGCAGTTCAGCGCCTCTACGCGCTGGCGCGATTGCGCCAGCCCTGGCGAGGTCAGCAGCACCAGCGTGTGCGCGGTCTGTGGATCGGCCTTGAGCAGCCGGCAGACTTCCAGCCCGCTGATATCGGGCAGGCGTGCGGCCAGCAGCACCAGCACCGGCGCATGCTGTCGCACCAGCGACAGCGCCGAATGGCCGGTGGCGGCCTCGATCACGGAATACTCGCCGCGATGGAGGATGCGGCTCTTGACGTAGCGCGGCCCCTCGCGGTCATCGACATTCAGGATCAGCGGGGCCGGGTTGGCGGCATGCGGCGTCATGGCATCACGCTGACAGGCGCTTGCGCGCCCGCGCGGAGGTTTGCTCAGGGCCCGGGATGGTCCGCGGCGGCGCCGTGTAAAACCGCGCCGGCCGCGCTGCCCCGCTTGCAAGCTTTGCCGCGCCGGCGCGGCCGCCGATTGTAGGTATTACATGCGCACAGAAGTCGTCCATCGCCATTCCCCCTTATGCATCAGCACGCCTGCGGTCTTTGCCAGGCTGTTGCGCTGGCAGAGTGGCAAGAGGCGTGCCGGGCAGGCGTCGCCCGGCACGCAGCGCGGCAACCGCGTGGCATGCGTGGCGCGCTTCAGCGGCGGGCCGCCTCGCCGCCATGCGCTTCGGCGCTGGGGGAGGTGCCGCCGTGCGGTCCGGCTGAGCCGGTTGCTTCGACAGCTTTCTGCGGGATCTTGCCGGGCTCGGTAGTGCCGCCGCCGGTGGCGCCCTTGCCAAAGCGCGCAGCGATCCGGTCCTGGACCCGGCTTAATGCCTCGGCCTGCTGTTTGGCCGCTTCGGCTTCCTTGGACTTCTTGGCTTCGGCGGCCTGCTGCTGCTCGGGCGTCGGTGCCGGCAGGCGTGCCTGCACCGGGCTGGCGGCGAAGGACAGCATCGCGCAGGAAACCAGCAGGTGGCGCAAGGCGCGGCGGTTGCGTGGCGCGGCAGCGGTGGCTCGAATCTTCGCGGCGATCCTGAGTTGGCTCATCATCACGTCTCCATGTCGTCGCTGCACTGGCAACAGTGCAACGTGGCGCACGCGGCGGGGGTGCCGGGCCGTGTGTCATGACCGGGATGCGGCAAGAAATGTGCCGCTTGGCGACTGCTGTGGATCTCCGGCGGGAACGGGGGCTATCGGGCGCGTGCCAGTCGCGCCGCGGCGCGCGTGATCGCCTGCCGGGTTTCGGCGTAATCCGCCCATGGGTCGTCTGCCGCCACGGCGTCGAGCCTCGGGCCGGCATTGGCCACGGTCCACTGCGCCGCGCCTTGCAGGCTATCGAGTTCCTCCCACCACACCGGCATCGATACCCCCAGCCCCGGGCGTGCCCGCGCCGAGAATGCCGCCACCGTGGTGGCGCCTATGCCATTGCGCAGGTAATCGATGAAAATCTTGCCAACGCGGTTGCTTGGACCGCTCTTGGCCACGAAGCGCTGCGGCACGGTGGCGGCGACATGGCGCACCGCGTCATGCGCGAACGCCTTCACCTCGTCCCACCCGGCACGCGGCGTGATCGGCACCACCACGTGCAGCCCCTTGCCGCCACTGGTCTTCAGGAAGCTGGCGAGGCCGAGTTCATCGAGCAGCGCCTTCATCAGCGCGGCGGCTTCCTGCATTTGTGGCCAGGGCACGCCTTCGCCCGGGTCCAGGTCGAAGACGATGCGGTTGGGGCGCTCGATGCTGCGCTTGCCGGCGTTCCAGGTGTGGAACTCCACCACATTGAGCTGTGCCGCGGCCACCAGGGCTTCGGCCGACGCGATTTCCAGCAGCGCGGGATGCCCAGGCCACAGGCCCGGATCGAGCACGTTGAGGCCGTCCACCCGCAGCGTGTCGCTATGCCGCTGGAAGAACTGCTCGCCGCCCACGCCCGATGGCGCGCGCACCATCGCGATCGGTCGCCCGCGCAGGTGCGGCAGGATCAGCGGCGCGGCGCGTTCGTAGTAGCGCACCAGGTCGCCCTTGGTCAGGCCGGATGCTGTGTCGATGACGCGCTCGGCATGGCTGATCGCGACCTTGCCGCCGGCGGCGGTGGTGCGCTTTGCCGC
Source organism: Cupriavidus sp. GA3-3 (assembly GCF_000389805.1). Taxonomy (NCBI): domain Bacteria; kingdom Pseudomonadati; phylum Pseudomonadota; class Betaproteobacteria; order Burkholderiales; family Burkholderiaceae; genus Cupriavidus; species Cupriavidus sp. GA3-3. The sequence continues at coordinate 361,830 of NZ_KB944482.1, read as the reverse complement.
GGCCTTCGGCCGTGTGCCGGCATGCTTTGCCGTGGTTGCCGCGGGCTTGCCGTTGGCCGCCGGCGTTGCCGGCCGCTCCACCGACACCGCGCGCGCGGGCTTGTCGGTGCGCAGGCCGTGGAACACGGCATGGCGCACGCGGCCTTCGCGGGTCCAGCTGCCGAACGAGACCTCGGCCACCAGCTTTGGCCGCACCCAGTGCCCCTTTACGCCTGCAGGCACGTTCTCAAAGGGCGCGGAATCGGCGCGCAACGCGTCCAGCTGCGTGCGCAGCGCGCCCAGCGTGCGCGCGTCGAAGCCGGTGCCGACATTGCCCGCGTAGCGCAGCCGCCCGCCGCTGTCGTGCACGCCAAGCAGCAACGAGCCGATGCCGGCGCGGCTGCCCTTCGGGTCGGTGAAGCCCGCCACCACGAACTCCTGGCGCAAGGTGCATTTCAGCTTGATCCACGTACTGGTGCGCGCGCTGACATAGGCGGCGTCGGCGCGCTTGCCGATCACGCCTTCAAGCTTCATGCGGCAGGCTGCCTCGAGCATGTCGGCAGGGCCGGCCTCGAAGTCCTCGCTGAACTGCAGGCGCGGCGAGGTGTTGTGCGCGAAGATCCGGCGCAGCAGGGCGCGCCGCTCCACCAGCGGTACCTTGCGCAGGTCATGGCCGGCAAAGTAGGGCAGGTCGAACACGAAATACTGGATGCCCTCGACGCGCGCGGTATCGAAGGCATTCTGCAGCGCCTGGAAGTCGGTCGCGCCATGCTTGCCGAGCACCACGATCTCGCCATCGAGCCAGCCATCGGGCAGGCCCAGGGTGCCGACGTCGCGCGCCAGCGCACGCAGCTTGCTGGTCCAGTCGTTGCCCTGGCGCGTGAACAGGCGCACATCCTTGCCGTCGATGCGGGCCAGCAGCCGGTAGCCGTCGAACTTGATCTCGTAGCGCCACGCCTGCGCGTCGGACGGAGGCTGCTCCACCAGCGTGGCCAGCTGCGGCGCCAGCGCCAGCGGCAAGGCCGCGCGCGGCGCGCCGCGCGGCGGCTTCAGGGATTTCGCCGTGCCGTGTGCATCTGGTGCGGCTTCGTCAGGCGGCTGCGCGGACTTCGCGCGCTTTGCCGCGGGTTTGCGCTGCGTGCCGCCCAGCACGCTGTCCGGCAAGGCCTCGACCACATCGAACTCCGATGCCGGCACGGCGGTCTCGTCGCGCTCCTTGATCAGCAGCCAGGCGTCCTGCTCCTTCTGCCGGCTGCCGTGCATGCGCACCAGGGTCCAGTGACCGTGCAGCTTTTCACCGCGCAGCTCGAACTTCAGCTTGCCGGCGCGGTAGCCGGCCTCGGCATCGCCTACCGGCAACCAGGTGCCGCGGTCCCAGACGATGACCGTGCCGGCGCCATAGTGGCCGGCGGGGATCACGCCCTCGAAGCCGGCATAGTCCAGCGGATGGTCCTCGACATGGATGGCCATGCGCTTGTCGGCCGGGTCCAGGCTCGGGCCCTTGGGCACGGCCCAGCTTTTCAGCGCGCCGCCGAGTTCGAGGCGAAAGTCATAGTGCAGCCGACGCGCCGCGTGCTTCTGGATCACGAAGGAAAGCTCGCCGGCGCGCTTGTGCACCTTGCCGCGGGTGCGCGCGGCGCCGCTGGGCTCAGGCGTGGCGCCGAAGTCGCGCATGCGGCGGTATTTATCGAGCGCGGCGGGAGCGGCCTTGGCGGCTGGCGCGCCGCGTGCCGCCGGGCGGGCCGTGCTGGCGCGCTTGCCGGTGGGCTTGCCGGCGCCTTTTGCCGCGGCGCGGCGTTTGCCTGGATCCTTTGGCGCTGTCGGTCGCGTGGTCTTGGCCATTGCTGTCGCCGGTTAGGTGGGATGTATCCAGCTTAGGCAGCACATGCCGCCGCTGAAATCGGCGCCCGTCCTACAGCGCCCGGCGGCAGCCCCATGCGCGTCGCGCCATGTGGTTCTTACCGGGTGTTGTAAATCTGCGGCAGCCCGCCTGCCGTGGCGCCGCCAGCCAGGGCCGCCCCGGACAGGAACGCTCCTTGCGACTCCCCAGCGGCATGCCCGGCACCGTGCCGGGCCTCCCCGAGGAGAAGCGGCGATGAAACCAACCCTGAAGAACATTGGCTCGCAGGTCATCGTCCTGACCGGTGCCAGCAGCGGCGTGGGCCTGGTGACGGCGCGCAAGGCGGCGCAGCAGGGCGCGCGGCTGGTGCTGGTGGCGCGCAGCGAGGGCTCGCTGCACCAGCTGGCCGAAGAGCTGCGCGACCATGGCAATGAAGTCATCACCGTGGTGGCCGATGTCGGCAAGCATGAAGAGGTTGGCAAGGTGGCGCAGGCTGCGATCGAGCGCTTCGGTGGCTTCGATACCTGGATCAACAACGCCGGCGTGACCATCTTCGGCCGCCATTGCGACGTGCCGCTGGAAGACCAGCGGCGGCTGTTCGATACCAACTACTGGGGCACCGTGCATGGCTCGCTGGCGGCGGCCGCGCACCTGCGCGAGCACGGCGGCGCCATCATCAACATGGGCAGCGAGGCGGCGGACGGCCCGCTGCCGCTGCAGAGCGCCTATGCGGCCTCGCAGCACGCGATCAAGGGCTTTACCGATTCGCTGCGGCTGGAACTGGAGCAGGAGCAGGCGCCGGTCAGCGTGACGCTGATCAAGCCTGCCGGACTGGAAACGCCGCTGGCGATGCACGCCAAGAATTTCCTCGATGTCGAGCCGCGCATGCCGCCGCCGCTGTATGACCCGGCGCTGGCGGCCGACGCGATCCTGTTTGCTGCCGCGAACCCGCGCCGCGAGCTTTTCGTCGGTGCTGCCGCCAAGGCGTTCTCGGCCGCGGCGTACCACGCGCCGCACACCTTCGACCGCTTCATGCGCCGCTTCATGGGCCGCGCGCAACAGACGCATCACCCCGCGGGTCCGCTCGAGGACAACGCGCTGTATGGCAGCGGCAGCGGCCTGCAGGAACGCAGCGGCAGCCACAACGCGCTGCACTCCTGCCCCTACACCACCACCGCGCGGCACCCGATGCTGGCCACTGCGCTGGTGGTGGGCGCCTCCGCCGCGGTTGCCGCGGTGTACCAGTTGCGGCACAAGCGCTAGTGTCCTGTGCTGCGCACATTGGTGGCGCGTGGGCCGCGAACGCCTATCATTGACTCGAATGCCCGCAGTTGCGGGCATTCGGGCCTCCGCCGGGCGGCGGCGCCAGGCCGCCCGCGCACGGGGCCTGCTGTCTTCCCCATCACACAGAAGGTATGCTCATGTCCGAGCCGCATGCGGCAAAAGGCATCCGTACGTCACTCGTCGGCGAGCCGGACTGCACCCTGGCGGACGATGCCGGCCTCCTGCTGGCGGCACAGTACCGGCGCCTGCTCGACGCGGTGGAAGACTGCGCCGTGTTCGAGACTGATGCGCACGGGTGTATTGCGATGTGGCCGGATGCCGCGCGGCGCGTGTTCGGCTACAGCGCCGAGGAAATCACCGGCCGTCACTTTTCCTGCCTGCATCGTCCTGACGATGTCGCTGCCGGCCTGCCGCAGCAATGGCTGCAGGCGGCCGCACTCGGAGGCAGCGCGCGCGACCAGGGCTGGCGCGTGCGGCGCGACGGCAGCCTGTTGCAGGCGTCCTGCCTCATGCGGGCCATTGGCGCTGCCGACGGGCCGGACGTAGCGGCCAGGCATGGCGATGCCTCGTCCGTGGAGTCCGCGGCAGGCCAGGCCGCCGGCTTTATCGTGTCGTGCCGCGACATTACCGTGCAGCAGGCTGCATCCGAGCATGCCCGGCTCGCCGATACCCGGATGCGGCTGCTGGCTGAAAACCTGCCCGGCACCGCGGTGTGCGAACTTGACCTGGACGGCACCATCCGCAGCTGGAACGTCGGCGCGCAGGCGCTGGCCGGCTACGTCGAGGCCGAAGCCGTCGGCCAGCCGCTGGCACTGCTCTATTCCCGCCAGGATGCCGCCGCGGGGCGCGACCGCGCGGCGCTGGAAGCCGCGCGCGCGTGCGGCCAGTGGGCCGGCGAAGAGCGCGTGGCACGCAAGGACGGCTCGGTGGTGCGTTGCCATACGCGCATGGTGCTGGTGCGCGACGCCGCCGGCTGCCCGACCAGCCTGCTGTGGACCGTGCGCGACCTGAGCGATGCGCTGCGGCTGGAAATGCTGGAGGCCGGCAGCCGCCGGCTGCAATCGTTCCTGGCCATCCTGGCGCATGAACTACGCAATCCCCTGGCGGCGGTGCGCAACGCAGTCGAAGTGATCGAGCTGACCCCGGATGCCGACACGCGCGTGCGCCGCTGCGCCGGGATCATCGACCGCCAGCTGCACCAGCTGGAGCGGCTGGTGAACGACCTGCTCGACGTAGGCCGCGTGACCGCCGGCAAGCTGAAGATGGAGCTGACGCCCACCTCGTACAACGACGTGGTAACCACCAGCATCGAGGCAATCCGCCCGGTGCTGGAAGCCGCCGGCCAGCGGCTCGTGTTGGCGCTGCCGGCAAGCTCGCCCTATGTGCGCGCCGACGCCGCGCGGCTGGGGCAGGTGCTGCTGAACCTGCTCAGCAATGCGGTCAAGTACACCCCGCGCGGCGGTATCGTCAGCGTGCATGTGAGCGTGGAGTCAGCGCGCGTGATCACCGCCGTGTCGGATACCGGCCGGGGTCTCGCGCCGGCGGCGCTGGACCGCATCTTCGACCTGTTCGCGCAGGAGGCCGGCGCCGGCAGCCGCGGCGGCCTGGGCATCGGGCTGGCGCTGGCCAAGGCCGTGGTGGAAGCGCACGGCGGCGCGATCCAGGCCGACAGCGGTGGCGCGGGCAAGGGCAGCACCTTCACCGTGATCCTGCCGCGCGCCAGCGCCCGCCGCCGCGAGGCCGGCACGCCGCCGCCAGGGCCGGTGCCGCGGCGCCGCGTGCTGGTGGTGGACGACAATGCCGATTCGGCTGACAGCATGGCCGAGCTGCTGGGCCTGCTCGGCCATGAGGCGCGCGCCGCCCATGGCGGCCAGCAGGCACTGGACCTGGTTGCCGAATTCCGCCCGGATTGCGTGCTGCTCGACCTGGAAATGCCCGACATGTCGGGCTTTGAAGTCCTGCCGGCATTGCGCCAGGCGTGCGCCCCGCGCGCGGTGCAGTTCCTGGCGCTGACTGGGCGCTGCACTGCCGAAGACCAGCGGCGCAGCGAACTGGCCGGCTTCCATGCCTACCTGACCAAGCCGCTGGCGATCGAGGCCCTGTCGCGCGCGCTGGCCGCGCCGCTGCCTTACAAGGAGCGGTAGGCGTCCAGCCGGTTGTACAGCGTCTTCAGGCTGATGCCGAGCGCGCGCGCGGCCTGGCGCTTGTCGCCGTCAAAGCGCGCCAGCGTGGCCATGATGATTTCGCGCTGGGTGTCGGCCAGCGTGGTGCCGACGCGCACGCTGACCACGCCGTCTACCGTGGTGGGCCGCGGCGGCTGCGTGGCCAGGTTGGGGTTGCCGATCTCCACGACCTTGTCGGCCAGGATAAAGGCGCGGTAGACGGCGTTCTTCAGCTCGCGCACATTGCCCGGCCAGTCATAGCGCACCAGCCGCTCCAGCGAGGCGGCCGAGAAGGCCTTGTCGGTGCGCTCCATGGCGTTGTACTCGGCCAGGAAGTGGCGTGCCAGCGGCACGATATCGTCGGGCCGCTCGCGCAGCGGCGGGATATGCAGTGGGAACACGGCCAGCCGGTACAGCAGGTCTTCACGCAACTGGCCGGCACGCGCTGCCTCGACCGGGTCGCGGTTGGTGGCTGCCAGGATGCGCACGTCGGTGGCGATGGGCGTGTCGCCGCCGACGCGGTGGAAGGTGCGGCCTTCCAGCACCCGCAACAACTTGATCTGCATCTCGAGCGGCATTTCAGTGACTTCGTCGAGAAACAGCGTGCCCCCATGGGCCTGCTCGAAGTAGCCTGCCTTCTGCTCGATCGCGCCGGTAAAGCCGCCTTTCTCGTGGCCGAACAGTTCCGACTCGATCAGTGTGGGTTGGATCGCCCCGCAGTTGACCGCAATGAAGGGGCCGTTGCGGCGCGCGCTGCGCTCATGTACCGCGCGCGCCACCACTTCCTTGCCGGAGCCGCTTTCGCCTACCGCAAGCATGGTGACATCGGTGGGCGCCACGCGCTCGATCTGGGCCAGCAGGCGTTGCATGGCGGGCGACGCGCTTTCCCACAGCAGCGACACCTGCGAGGGTATGGCACGGCGCGGCGCGGGCTCGCGCGCCGGCTCGGATGTGCTGGCGGCGTGGCTGGCGGGCTGCCCAGAGAGAGCGGCGTTGCTGCGCCGCGATGTACTGGCGGTCACGGGCACAATGAAGGCCTCGGTCGGGGGCGGGCTTGTCGTGAGAAGTTCCTATGCTAGCCTTTGGCGCAGGGGCTTGCCATAGGTGTCTGAGCCCGCGCGGAAACATCCGACAGCTGTGTCAGACGGACACCGGCAACGACCGTGCCTGCCCGCGCTTAGACTGGCATTACGCAGTGGACTTGTGCAACCGACTGACAATGTCGCAGTCGAAACCCGTGCCGCCCCTGTGCCTGTCGCGCCACGCCTTGCATGGAGCGTGGCGGCGGGCGTGCCCGAGCCCGGCAGCGTGACCGCCGTGGCCCGCGAACGGAGGCGCCAGCGGATTTCGCCCAAGTTTCCAATAGGTCTCACTGACGGATCGTATGCCCCACATCCTGATTGTCGATGACGACGAAAACGCATGTGCCGCGCTAGCCGAGATCGTGGCCATGGAAGGCTTCAGCTCCGCCACGGCGGGCACCCTGCGCGAGGCACGGCTGCAGATCGGCTGGCGCATGCCGGAGGCGATTGTGGCGGACCTGCGCCTGCCGGACGGCAACGGCATGGAGCTGTTCGACGAGGTTGGCGCCTCGGGCGTCGAAGTGATCCTCACGACCGGTTATGCCAGTGTGGAAAGCGCGGTCGAAGCGCTGCGCGCCGGTGCCACCGATTACCTGGTCAAGCCCATCAACGTGGCGCGGCTGCAGACCGTGCTCAGGCGCCTGGCCACCACCGGCGAGTTGCGCGCCGAGATCCATTCGCTGCGCGGCGAGTTGCGCCGCTACGGCCGCTTCGGCCGGCTGATGGGCAGTTCCGAAGTGATGCAGGTGGTCTACGACCAGCTTGCCCGCGTGGCCCCGACTGAAGCCACGGTACTGCTGATCGGCGAAAGCGGCACCGGCAAGGAACTGGCCGCGCAGACCGTGCACGAGCTCTCGTCGCGGCGGCGGCAGCCGTTCCTGGCGGTCAACTGCGGCGCGATCTCGCCCACGCTGATTGAAAGCGAGATGTTCGGCCACGAGCGCGGCAGCTTTACCGGCGCGGACCGCCAGCACAAGGGCTATTTCGAGCGCGCCGACGGCGGCACTCTGTTCCTGGACGAGATCACCGAGATGCCCGCCGAGCTGCAGGTCAAGCTGCTGCGCGTGCTGGAGACCGGCACCTTCATGCGCGTGGGCACCAACCGCGAATGCCATGCCGATGTGCGCGTGCTGGCCGCCACCAACCGCAACCCTGAAGATGCGGTGGCCGACGGCAAGCTGCGCGCGGACCTGTTCCACAGGCTGAACGTGTTCCCGGTAGAACTGCCGCCGCTGCGCGCGCGCGGCGACGACGTGATCCAGATCGCCAACCTGATGCTGGACCAGCTCAATGCCGAGCAGGGCACCCAGCGCCGCTTCGCGCCCAATGTGCTGGACAGCCTGCGCCTGCACGCCTGGCCCGGCAATGTGCGCGAGCTGCGCAACTTCGTGCAGCGCGCCTTCATCATGTCCGACGACGACCTCATCACCGAAGTGCAGGTGCCGCTGCAGGTCGCGGCCACGCAGGCGCCGGGCGCGGCGGTGGTGTCGGTGCCGGTGGGCATGTCCCTTGCCGATGCCGACCGGCAGCTGATCTTCGCCACGCTGGAGCAATGCGCGGGGGTGAAGAAGCACGCGGCCGAGATCCTCGGCATCAGCCTGAAGACTTTGTACAACCGGCTGGAAGATTATGCCGCCCGCGGCGAATTGCCAGAGTGGCTGCGCGCCTCGCGCAACGACACCGGTTCGTCGGCTACCGGCTGATGGCGTGAGGCAGCGCCTGCGTTAGCGGGGATCGGGCCCGTGCCAGTGAGCCGCAGCGCCCTGTGCAGCACGTTTCTTGCTTCCTCCAACGCATACAACCCGGCCAATCCGGCCGGGGACGTGCCAATGCCGAGCCGCACATGACGCAGCACCCCCCGCAATCCGCGATGCCGGACGCTCCGCTTTCCTCGCCGGCCGGCGCCGTGCGCAGCGTGCAAGAGGTGAGCGCGCTGATCGAGCAATCGGCGCATGACCTGCGTTCGTCGCTGAACGCCATCCAGAGCTGGGCCTACGTGCTGGACCGTGCCTTCGATACCATGCCGGCGCCCGCGCAGCGCGCGCTGGACGGGATTCGCTTCGGCATGCAGCAGCAGCTGGCGCTGATCGAGGAGATGGAAGAGGCCGTGCGGCTGCTGGCCGACGAGAGCGCACCGCGCTGGCAGCGCCTGGACCTGCTGGCGCTCACGGCCCAGGCCATTGCCGACCGGCGTCCCACCGCCGAAGCCCGTGGCGTGCTGCTGTCGCCGGTCGCCACTGACGGTGCGGCGGATTCGTCGGAAGCAGCCTATCTGATCGATGGCGACGCCGAGCGGCTGGCCCCGCTGCTGCGGCACCTGCTGGTGCATTGCATCTGGCGCGCGCCGGCCGGCGGCTCGGTCGGCGTGCAGGTGTTGAGCGAGCCGGATCACGTGAAGCTGCGCATTACCGAGAGCCCGCCGCTGGACCAGCAGCGCAGCGCCAGCCGGCTGACCGCGCTGACCGATTTCTTCGGGCGCCGGGCGGCGCCGGACGGCGCGACCCCGGCCCGGCAGAGCAGCGCGCTGCTGCTGACGCGCCGCATGGTCGAAATGCACGGGGCGGCGCTGAGCGCGGAAAGCGATGGCTGCGATAACGACCGGATCAGGGTTTGCATCGCCGTCAGGTTCCCGCGCCACATGAGCGCCTGAAGCGGCGCCGCGCATTCATGTAGTTTTTACCGGCCTGTCGCGTGCGCTACGCGTAGCGCTTGCCGGCCGGCCCTGGTTGCACTTGCCATACCTGCGGCGTCACGGCAGCGCCCGCACCGCTCCCCCGCCACTCTCCTGTCCTTTCCCGTTTCTGGCCCGCGCCTTGCATGGATGAATGACCCAACCAAGGAGGGTACAACCATGCCCAAAGCCAGCCGCAAATCCGACAAGGCCGCGCAGGTTGCTCACAAGCCGTCCGGCGCGAAATCCGACAAGTCCCTGGCTGCCCGCATGAGCGGGCCATCCGCGGGCAAGGCCCACGCAGGCAGCAAGGCCGCCGCAGGCGACAAGCAACGGGGCAAGGAAGCCAAGACCTACCAGGCCGCCGTGGACGACTCGCTGGAGATGACGTTCCCGGCCAGCGACCCGATCTCGCCGAGCGCAGCCATGCACGCCGAGAAGAAGACGCAGACCGCGCGCGACGATGTCGACTGGAAGCTCAAACGGGGCAGTGACGAGCAGCCCGTGGGCGCCAAGCCGGCCGGCCAGCGCAAGGGGTCGGCCAGCAAGCGCTGAAGCGCATTTCCGCAACCCTGAGTCCAGGTGCCGCGGCGGGATTCTACCCAGGGCCCCGCGCCGCGGCCCGCCAAACGGAGATAGCCATGACCCGAGTCCAACCTGAGCCCCCTGAAGAACGGCCGCCGCACGGCGCATCCATCGTCGGCGGCATCGACCGCGATTCCCCGGGCCCTGGCCCATTCGTGATGGCAGCCGACACGCTCGAGGGCAACAAGGTGGTTGACCCCGCCGGCGACGATATCGGCACCATCGACCACATCATGATCGACGTGCTGGGTGGGCGCGTGGCCTACGCGGTGCTGGCCATGGGCGGCTTCCTTGGCATTGGTGAAAAACTCTTCGCCTTGCCGTGGTCGGCGCTCACGCTCGATACGCGGCGCAAGTGTTTTGTGCTTGGTGTTGAAAGGGATCGGCTCAAGGCCGCGCCGGGGTTTGACAAGGACCACTGGCCCAGCATGGCGGATTCGCAGTGGGCGACCAGCATTCACCAGTATTACGGGATTTCGCCTTATTGGGAGGCGGATCGGTATGACCCTTGGGATGAGAGGAGGAGGTGATGGGGATTGGGCGACGGCCCTTTAGGCTGGCGCCAATGCGGTCGCTTGTCGCCCTTGGCGGGCGTGGCTGTTTCGCCGGCGTAGCCGGCGAGTCACTTTTTGTCCGAGCGACAAAAAGTAACCAAAAAACGCGTCGCCTATGCGGCTGGCAATCAATTTCACGGCGTTGGTCATATGGGCGGCCGTGCTTGCCGTTTGGATGTGGTCGCAGTTCGACCCTGCTAACGCCATGTGAGTGTGTGCCAGTGCCTGCGATAACCGGCTTTTGAACGATCCCCAAGTCGGGCGGTGGCCCGCGCTCTCTAGCGTTATCGCATCAACGCCTTCGGCTGCGCTTCGCGCAAGCGCCCAATGACCGTCAGCGCATTTTGGGCCTGCGTAGCAGCCGTAGGCGTCCCCGCGATGCGGCTGGCAGCAGGCGGCCTACACCCTGCATGGGGATCGTTCAATAGTGGGTTAACGGAGGCACTGCCCCACACTCACATGGCGTTAGCAGGGTCGAACGGGCACCCACGCCGAACGGCAAGCACCACCGTGCGAACCACCAACGCCGTGGAATTGATTGCCAGCCGCTCAGGCGACGCGTTTTTTGGTTACTTTTTGTCGCTCGGACAAAAAGTGACTCGCCGGCTACGCCGGCGAAACAGCCACGCCCGCCAAGGGCGAAAACCGACCGCATGGCACCAAGCCAAAGAGCCACGCCCGCCAAGCGCCATAAGCCACCAAATGACGCCAATCACAAACAAGCCACAACTCTGTGGGAGCGCCAACAATGAACAATTCCAGCCCAATCCCTCCAGGCATTGACCATCGATCCGGATCCGGCAAGCATGGCTTGCTGCATGCGTTTGACCGCTTCGCCGGCGCGGCCACGCGCCAGGCCGGATCGCCGGTCGCATTCGTGCTGGCCGTCGGTGTGGTGGCCGCGTGGGCCATCACCGGCCCATTGTTTTCCTATTCCGAGACCTGGCAACTGGTCATCAATACCGGCACCACCATCGTCACCTTCCTGATGGTGTTCCTGATTCAGCAGAGCCAGAACAAGGACGCGGTCGCGGTCCACCTGAAGCTCAATGAACTGCTCGCCTCGCACCGCGAAGCCAGCAATATGCTGGTGTCGATCGAGGACCTGGACGAGGAAGAGCTGCGCCAGCTGGTGACCTTCTATCGCCACCTGGCCGAGCTGGCTGACAAGGAAGACGGTATCAAGTCGAGCCATTCGCTGGACGAGGCGCGCGAGAACCACGCCGCCAAGCGGCAGGCGCGCGCAGCGCGCGGGCGCCGGCTGGACGGCAGCGATGCCGGGAGCCGCTCACCCACCGTGGCACCCAGCTCTTAGCCCATGCGGCCCCTTCCATTCCATCGAGCGACAGCCACCAGCAAGGAGCCGCCCGTGTCCGAACCGAGCAAGGCAACGAATCAAAAGCGCGCCGCCCCGGGCAACCTGCCGGCGCGCAGCCGCGCGGTGATGGTCTACGGTTGCGAGACCCTGGGCAAGGCCGACAGCCACCATGGCACGACCCTTGCCAATATTGCCCGCAAGGTCGCCGACATCGCGGGTCTCACCTTTGCAGGCGCCTACGCCGCGCCTGATGCGGGGCTGCCTGTGCCGTACCTGGTGCCCGCGCAGACGCTGGTGGGGCGCAAGCTGGCCCAGGACCTCGGCGTGCGGGGCGCGGGCGACCTGTTTGGCGGGGTGGTGCCTTACGCCTTCGTGGCCACCAAGGCGATCACGCACGGCCTGGTGGCACCCGGCGCGGCAGCACCGCAGGGCTGGTCCGAGGACTTTGTGCAGCGCGTGGTGGGCGCTACCCTGCCGGGCTTCACCGCCTTCACGCTCGGCGACGCGCGGATTGCGGCAATGCGCCTGCTGGCGCTGGGGCCGGTACGGCTGAAAGAACCGTATGGCGTCGGCGGGCTGGGCCAGCGCGTGGTCCACGACGAACGCTCGCTGGACGAGGCGCTTGCCGCGATGGCGCCCGACGTGGTGGAAGCCCATGGCCTGGTGGCGGGGCGCGACCTGGACGCGCCGCAGACCTACAGCGTGGGGCAGGTGGAACTGGCGGGCCTGCGGGCCAGCTATTGCGGCACGCAAGGGCTCACTGCCAACAACCACGGGCAGAAGGTCTATGGTGGCTCGACGCTGACGATGGTGCGCGGCGGCCTCGAGGCGCTGCTGCGGCACCCGTTCGACGCGCGCACGCTGGCCGCGGTGCGGGCCGCGATGGTGTACCACGAAGCCGCGCTCGCGTGCTATGGCGATGCCGGGAACATGGTGCTGTCGCGCTGCAACTACGACGTCGCCTTCGGCCCGCCCGCGGGCAGCGCCGGCCACGGGCAGGTGCTTGGGGGCGTGCTGGAACAGTCCTGGCGGGTGGGCGGCGCGACCGGCGCCGAACTGGCGGCGCTGGCCGCGCTGCGCGAGGATCCGCGCCGCGCCCGCGTGGTGGCTGCCACGCGCGAGGTCTATGGCAAGGGCGTGCGCGTGCCGGACGACGCCGAGATCTACTTCCAGGGAGAAGACCGGCACGCCGGTCCGTTGACCAAATACGCACGACTGGAGCCTGATTCCGATGGCAACGCATGAAGACCTGCTGCAGATAGAAAGCGAAGGCGGCACCATTGCCGGCACCCTGATCAGCCCGCAAACCAGGCTGCCGGGCGTGCTGTTTGTCCACGGCTGGGGCGGCAGCCAGCAGCAATACCTGGCCCGCGCGCGCAAGGTGGCAGGCCTGGGCTGCGTCTGCCTGACCTTCGACCTGACCGGGCACGCCGGCACCCAGGCGCAATACGAGACCGTCAGCCGCATGCGCAACCTGGCCGACGTGGTGGCCGCCTACGATGTGCTGGTGCGCCAGCCCGAAGTGGACCGCAACGCCATCGCGGTGGTGGGCAGCAGCTACGGCGGCTACCTGGCTGCGCTGCTGAGCACGCTGCGCCAGGTGCGCTGGATGGCGTTCCGCGCGCCGGCGCTGTACATGGACTCGGGCTGGGAACTGCCCAAGCGCCAGCTGCATCGCGAACAGGACCTGGTGGCCTACCGGCGCAGCGTGGTGCCGCCCGAGAGCAACCGCGCCCTGCGCGCTTGCGCGGAATTTGCCGGCGACGTGCTGGTGATCGAATCCGAGCACGACCAGGTGGTGCCGCACGCCGCGGTGATGAGCTACGTGGATGCCTGCGTGCACGCCAGCTCCATGACCTACCGCGTGATCAAGGGTGCCGACCACGGCCTGACGGAAGAGGAAAGCCAGCGCGGCTACAGCAGCCTGCTGGTCAACTGGCTGCGCGAGATGATCACCGTCGCGCGCGCCGGCCCGGTCAGCGCCGAGCGCGCCGAGCGGCCCGCGGAGCGGCCCGCACCGCAGGCGGCCACCGGCGAGCCGGGCATGCCGCAGGCCGAGTCCGCAAGCGTGCCGGCGGCGGTATCCGGCGCCCAATAGCGGCTTGCGCCATGTCGATGGCAGCAGGCCAGGACAGCTGAACCGGCTCAGCACCCCAATGGGCCGATGTAGCCCGGCAGGCCGCGCGCGCCCGCGGCGTGGGCCAGCCGGAACGCCTGCGCCAGCGCGATGGCAAAGTGATGCGGGGTGTCGAACGGGCCCGCCACGTGGCGGCGGAAATAGTCGGCCCAGCGGAAATCCATATAGGCGGTCTTGACCTTGCGATAGCCGCCGGCCAGCTGCACGAAGGCCTCGAGGCTGCGATACGGGTCGTCGCGCATGTCGTGGATGCCGGCAGGCAGTTCCGTCAGCGGACGGCGGCGCCCGTGTTCGTCGTAAGGGTGGACCATGTGCTCGGCCACCATGTGGCGCCAGAACGCCGGCACGTCCATGTCGCTCAGGTCGGCGCGCACCACGCCCGGCACATGGGTGAGCCCCAGATCGTGCCAGGCGCGCACCCAGTGATGGTGATCGACCACGTACAGGGCCTGTTCCGGACCGATCACCAGGTGTACGCGGTGCCGGTCCAGGAACGCGGCGCGGTCCTCCGGTGGCACGCGCCGGGTGACATGGACCTTCTGCGCGACGTGGTAGCCGCCTACCGTGATCTGGGTGGGACGCAGGGCATCCAGCGGCACCATCAGCTTGCTGTCCGGGCACAGCTTGCGAGGCTGGCGGCGCATGGGCGCATCAACTCTTGTTCAGCGTGCGCTCAGGCGAGATCCCCGAAGTATCGGTGCCGGCCGCATCGTCGCCGCCGACCTCGGAGCCCGCCGCCCACGCGGCGCCTGGCTGGCGCTGCACGCGCAGGTGATTATTCACCTCGGTGACGCCGAACACGGCATCGGCAATGTCCTCGATCACGTACTTCTCGCGGCGCTCGCGCACGGTGCCGTCCAGCGTCACCACGCCGTTGGCCACTTCCACGCTGACATCGTGGACATCGACATAGGGGTTCATCGCCAGGCGTTCGCACACATCCTCGCGTACGCGCTCATCGGCGCGGCGGTAGCCCTTGGGGCCGACCGGACGGCGCCCGGCGCGCTGGCCGCCTGGCGCTCCCGCTTGCGCCGTATAGGACGCGTGGCGCCGGTAGCCCGGATCATCCGGGTACACACGCTGGCCGCCGCTGTACGACTGGCCACCGCTGCCGGCATCGCCAAAATAGCCGCCGCCATAGCTCGGCTGCCCGGCGCGCTGCGCGCGGTCGCGTTCCATGCCTTCGCGCCAGTGCATGGCGCGGCCGCCGCGTTCACCCCATTCTTCTTCACCACCGTGCCAGCCGCGGCCAGGCTGGCGCGGGTCATCCTCATCGCTGAGTTCGCTGCGGCGTCCGCGCGGGCCGAAGCGGTCTTCATCGCGGTAGCCATAGCCCGATTCGCGTTCTTCGCTGCGGTAGCCGCTGTCCTGCGGGGCCGGCCGGTAGCCACCATAGCCGCTGCTGTACGGATGGCCGGTGCCGCCCGTGTCGGCCGCGCCATAGCCCGGTTCGCCCCAACTGCCGCGGCGCTGGCCGGCAGGCGTGTCCTGCTGGTACCACGGGCCGCCATGGAGATCGGACTCGCGTTCGCGGCCCGGAGGCGCGGATTGGCCGCTGCTGTCGCCGCGCCAGTCCTCGCCCCATTCCTGTCCCCAGTCCTCCGAGCCGCTGCCCCGGCCCTGGTCGCGCGTCCGTTGCGCCGGGCCGCGCTCGCGGCGCTGCGTTTCGCTGCCGCTGCGGGGGCCGCTGCGGCTGCGCTCGTTGCGGAAGTTGAACATGGTTGCCTCCTGGCTGTGGGGCCCGGGCGTCCTCCGCCGCACTGCCAGGTGCGGCGGGCCCGTGCGGCAACCGCCGCAGGCGCGCCGGGCCGGTGATGTTCATGCCTGCAATGGCCGCAATATCCGTGCCCCGACGCGCGCGCGGGGGCCAGGCGGGCTGGCCGTCCCGGATCGCTGTAAGGATTGCCGGGCGATGTAAGGGTTACGGGCGGCGTGTCAGCCACGGCCGCGGGCCGCGGCGTGGCCCGGGCTCGCCGTTTGCGGCATGGAATTTGCGCGGCACCTGCAAGGGCCGCGATGCGGCCGCGCAGACAGGAGCCAGCCATGTCCACACCGACCAGCATCCCGCCCCAGCACCAGTCGCGACAACCTGGCCTGGAGTCCGCCATGCGGCCGCAGCCGGACAGCGGCGCTGACGACTATGTCGGCAGCGGCCGCCTGCGCGGGCGCGCGGCGCTGATTACCGGCGGCGACAGCGGCATCGGCCGGGCCATTGCGGTGGCCTTTGCGCGTGAAGGCGCCGATGTCGCCATCGCCTATCTCGATGAGCATGCCGATGCGCGCGAGACCGTCGAGCTGGTGGAGGGGGCGGGCCGCAAATGCTTGGCAATCGCCGGCGACCTCGCCGACCGCGCGCATGCCGAGGCCGTGGCGCGACAGGCGTTGCAGCAGTACGGCAAGCTCGACATCCTGGTCAACAACGCCGCCGAGCAACACTCCAAGGCCTCGCTGGAAGAGGTCGACGCCAGCCAGGTGGAGGCCACCTTCCGCACCAATGTGTTTGCGATGTTCCACCTGACGCGCGCGGTGCTGCCGCACCTGAAGTCGGGCGCGTCAATACTGAACACCACTTCGGTGACCGCGTATCGCGGCAGCAAGCACCTGCTGGATTATTCCGCCACCAAGGGTGCGATCGTATCGTTCACGCGTTCCCTGGCGCTGCAGGTGGTCGAGCGCGGCATCCGTGTCAACGGCGTCGCGCCGGGCCCGATCTGGACACCGCTGATCCCGTCGACCTTCACCGCGGAGGAAGTGGCCGAGTTTGGCAAGAAGACGCCGATGGGCCGCCCGGGACAACCGTTCGAGGTGGCGGCGGGCTTTGTATTCCTGGCGTCCGACGCGGCCAGCTATATCACCGGGCAGATCCTGCACATCAACGGCGGCGAGGTCGTCAACGGCTGAGGCGCCAGGGCGGGGCATGTAGTTCCGGGGCCGCCTTTGCAAATATTGCACGCCGGCGTGCGCGCCATGCAGGCCGTGCGCGCGGCGTGCCGCACAGCAGGCGCAGGCGTGGCTCTTGCAATGTGGATGACAGCAGTCATGACCATCGCCACCATCATGGGAGTCAGTCATCATGTCATCGATCGTAGCCGGACGTTTCGATTCGATTGCCAGCGCCGAAGACGTGGCACGTACCCTGTTCTCGCGCGGCTTCTCCGTGTGGGACGTATCCATCATGTCGGTGGGGCCGGACAGTGCGCCGGAAAGCGGCGCGGTGGACCGCGTCATGCTGGCGGCATGCGTCAACAACGGCCTCGATTCCGTTGCCGTGGACGTGCTGCGTGAAGCCGGGGCGAGCGCACTGGAATGCGCGCAAGGCAACTGGGAATGCGGCCAGTGGACGGATTTCAATCCCGCCCGCCACGGCGAGCCCATACGCGGCGGCGAGGGTGAGTACTGGCCACGCCCGCTCGCACGCGAGGCGGTTGCCGAAGAGAGCACCGGCAACGAAGACCCGGGCAGCGAGCTTGAGCACTTCGTCGACCAGAAGCGTGCCGAGAACGACTGAGCGCCGCGTCGCCGCAGCCGACAGCGCTGAACCAGGCACGCCGCGCAGCGCGCGAGGCAACGCCGTTGCCGAACTGGCTCGCCTGCGCCCGACCCAGCTGACGCTCGGTTATGCCCACGTCAGCTACAAGATGGATGTCACGCAGCGCCACGCGAACCCGGACGACCACGCGGCGCTGCGGCGCTTCATGCGCCGCCATCGCGTCAAGACCGTGGCCGGGCCGGGCGGCAGCCTCTATATCATCGATCACCATCACTGGGCGCGGGCGTGGCTGGATCTCGGCTACGAGCAGGCACCGGTGCGCGTGCTGCATGACTTCAGCCGCCTGAGCCCGTCGGCGTTCTGGAAACGGATGCGCCGTCTCGGCCATGTCCATCCCTATGACGAGCACGGCAAGCTGCTGGGCCCGAAGGCGCTGCCGCCCACTGTGCGGGGCATGCGCGACGATCCCTATCGCAGCCTGGCGGCCTTTGCGCGCGAGGCCGGGGCTTACCGCAAGCCTGGCAGCGCTGCCGGCGATTTCTCCTGGGCCGCCTTCCTGCGCGAGCGGGTGGAACAGGACCTGGGCAGCGTTGCGGGATTCGGGCTGGCGCTGGCGGAGTCGATCCGGCTGGCGCGCAGCGCCCGGGCAAGACGTTTGCCCGGCTATTGCGGCGGGCCGGCGAGGGGGAGGGTCGGGGGAAAGAAGGGCGGTGCCAGATAGCAGGTGGTGGCTGACCCTGGCAGCCCGCTTGGGCTTGCTCGCTCGCCCACGGGCGGGAGAGTGAGCAAGCTTGCCGATCAACTGTCTGACTTGTGCTTCGGCATGCCCTTGGTCTTGGTCGAAGCCATCTTGTCGAGTTCCTTCTCGCTCATCGATTTATACATCGAGCGGGAAGGTCCCTTGAGCGATCCGGCCTTCTTTTCGCCGCGCTTTGCGGAGAGCGCCGCTCCCGCGGCCTGCTGTTGCGCCTTGGATTTGGCTGGCATCTGGGTCTCCTTGCAAATGGGGGAAGGAACCGGGCGATGCGGTGGCACACGCCCGCGCTTCGTTATAGGGCGCCGGCGCGGCAGCTACAAGGGTAGCCCCGCGCTGGCGCCGCTGCGTGCGCCAGCCGGCGTGCGTTGCCCGCAGGCTGGCCGGGAACGCTAGATCCGGCCAAGCACC
The DNA here is from genome assembly GCF_000389805.1 of Cupriavidus sp. GA3-3. NCBI lineage: Bacteria > Pseudomonadati > Pseudomonadota > Betaproteobacteria > Burkholderiales > Burkholderiaceae > Cupriavidus > Cupriavidus sp. GA3-3. The sequence goes on along the minus strand of NZ_KB944482.1, from coordinate 343,563 downwards.
ACGAGCAGCACCACGATCAGGACGATCAGGCCCAGGCCGCCGCTAGGCCAGTAGCCCCAGCCGGAACTGTAGGGCCAGGCCGGCAACGCGCCGATCAGCAGCAGGATAAGGATGATCAGGAGAATGGTGCCGATTCCCATGGCGTGCTCCTTGTTGTGGATCAGGCAAGCCGGGCTTCCGGACCGGGTGGCCTCGGAGAGCCAACTGCTTACAGTTCAGCCTAGATCAGGGGGCGCCGGCGTCCCCCCGGACTAGGGCTGAAATCGCTGTAGGAATCGGACGACGTTGGGGTGCCGGGCGCGCAACATGCAGGGCTGTCGTGGCGGCCACTGCGCCGCGTTCAGCACGCTGCGTTCAGCCCGTGTTCGACGGCATAGACGGCCACCTGCACGCGGCTGGCCAGGTTCAGCTTCTTCAGGATGTTCTGCACGTGGATCTTCACCGTGCTTTCCGCCACGCCCAGGTCGCGCGCGATCTCCTTGTTGCTTTCGCCGCGCGCCAGGCCCTGCACGATCTCGCGCTCGCGCGCGGTCAGCCGCGGCGCTTCGTCCTGGCGCGCCGCGGCCACCGGTGCGGGAGCGCGGAACTGGGCCACCAGCTTGGCGGTCATGCTGTCGGAGATGACCGGCTCGCCGGCCGCGGCACGGCGGATGCCGGCGATCAGCGCCTCGGTCTCGATATTCTTGATCAGGTAGCCGCGCGCACCGCCGCGCAGCGCGGCAGCCAGTTCCTCGGCTTCCTCGGACACGGTCAGCACGATCACGGCGGTCCGCGGCAGGTCTTCCACCAGCAGCTGCAGGGCCTCCAGGCCGGACAGGCCGGGCATGTTCAGGTCCAGCAGGATCACGTCGGGACGGTGCTGCTTGGCGCGCTTGATGCCTTCCACGCCGTCGGCGGCTTCGTCGACGATCTCGAAGTCGGCCTGCCGCTGCAGCAGCGCACGGATGCCGGAGCGGAACAGGGTGTGGTCGTCGATCAGCAGGATGCGGATGGTCATGGCTGGGTCTCGGTGGTCGTGGGGGCGGGGCGGGTGTCGGCGAACTCGCGGGCGCCGGAAGAGCGGCCGGCGGGCAGCACCAGTTCGATGCGCACGCCGTGGCCGGGGCGGGCCTGCACGTGCAGCTGCGCCCCCAGCCGCGCCGCGCGCTCGCGCATGATGTTCAGGCCGATATGCGCTTCGGCGCGCGTGGCGATTTCCTCCGGATCGAAGCCCTCGCCGTCGTCCTGCACCACCAGCCGGAAATCGCGGCCGTGGCTGAGCGCCACCGCCACGTGCGCCGCCATGGCGTGCTTGCGCACATTGGAGAGCGCCTCCTGCAGGATGAACAGCACCTGCAGCTGCTGCTCCGGCGCCAGCGGCCAGGCGCCGCCGCTCTCGTCAATGGCGAGCGTGGCCTCGGTGCGGCACTGGCGCCGAAAGCGGCCCACGGTCTCTTCCACCGCCGGTCGCAGCTCGCCGGTGCCGAGCCGCGAGCGGAAGTTGTTCAGCAGTTCGCGCACGTCCTGGTAGCTCTCTTCCACGCCGTGGCGCAGCATCGGCACGATCTCACGGGTCTCGGCCAGGTCGTCGCGTTCGACCGCGGCGTCCAGCAGCTGCACCTGCAGGTTCAGGTAGTTCAGGCCCTGGGCAATGCTGTCGTGCAGGCCCTGCGCCACCAGGTTGCGCTCTTCCACCACCGCCAGCTGGCGCGCGGTCGCGGACAGGCGCAGGTGTTCCAGCGCGGTGCCAAGGTGCTGGCCCAGTGTTTCCAGCATCTGGCGGTCTGACGGGGGCAGCGCGCGCGGCGTGCGGAAGTGCAGCGCGAACACGCCGGTGGCGCCGCGCTGGCTTTCGATGCGGAAGGCCGCCAGCGACTGGAAGCCGTTGCGGCTGCAGGGCGTGGCATCCCCGGCGGCGCCCTGGCGCTGCGCCGCGCGCAGGTCGACGATGGCGACCACGGCCTCGCGCGTGGCGTCGCCGCAATGGCAGGCGTTGGCCGCCGCGCAGGATTCGGATTCTGCCAGCGCGGCCGGCAGGCCGGCGGCTGCCAGCAGGTGCATCCTGCCATGGCGGCTGTCCAGCACGCGCACGCTGCCGCCATCGGCATCGAACTGGCGCATCACGCGTTCCAGGAAGCCGCGCGCCATGGCCTCGGCATCGGCGGCCTGGTTCAGGAAGGCGGCCATGTCGTAGAGCGTCTCCAGGTCGCGGTTCTGGCGTTCCAGCTCGGCGGTCTTCTGTGCCACGCGCGTCTCCAGGTCGTGGTACAGCCCCTGCAGTTCGCCGGCCATGCGGTTGAAGCCTTCGCTGAGGGTGCCGAACTCGTCGCGGCTTTCCACCGGCAGGCGCAGCGAGAACTCGCGCGCGGCCATGCGCCGCAGGCCGTCCTGCAGCCGCAGCACCGGCAGGATGATCCACAGGTAGAGCAGGTAGATCACGGCCACGGTGCCGACGCAGGCCATTGCCGCCAGCGCGATCTGCGACAAGCGCAGCCAGTCGGTCTTGCGCGCGCTGTCATGCTCGATCATGCCAACCAGGCGATCGGCCTGCGCGACGAAGCCGGGCAGTGCGGCGATATAGCTTGCCGGCGCTGCGTGCTCGCCCGTTCCGGCTACCGCCAGCGGGCGCAGACGTTGTTGCCAGCCCTGCGTGACACGGGTCATCTGGGCATGGATGGCGGGTTCGTCCGGCAGGAACAGCGGGCGCGCCGCGTCGCCTTTCCTGAGCAGGGCCAGCGTGGCGTCCAGCGCCTGCACCTGCTCGGCCAGTGCATTGTCCTGGCGCGCCTGCGCCAGCGTCAGTTCGATCGCCACGCGGTTGGCGCGCATGCGCAGGCTGCCGGCGTCATTGATGGCGGCACCCGCGCCTTCCAGCTTCCATGACAGCCACAGCGTGCCGGCAATCATGCCCAGCACCACCAGCAGCATGGCCAGCGAGAGCGAGATGATGCGGGTGGAGAGGCGGTCGCGCAGCGCCGGCAGGCCGGCAGCGCGGAAGTCCGCCGCGGCGCTGGCGGCTGGAGGATCGGTTCGGAACATGGCGGTATCGGGGGCTACCAGTCGGGGGAAGCCGGGTGGTGGCCCGGCGGCCGGCGCGTGCATGGCTGCGCGCTGGCATCGAGGGCAATTTTCCCTGCGCAGCACGCGGGGCTTCCTGCGCCAGATCAAGAAAACCCGGCTTCGGCGTCTGGCATGTGCGGCCGGCGGCGCATCGGCTTGTCATTTGCGGGGAATACCGCCCACACACCAGGCCTGTCACGTCGTGACATATCGCTCCACCGCATGGCGCGGGGATACATCGTCGGACTTATCTGCGGTCAAATCCCCACGACCTGCCCTGGCCTAGCATCGGGTCCCAACATTGATGGGGAGAAGCAAGGCGTGAAGGCAGCCAGTTTCGACTATGAACGCGCCCCGCGCCTGGCCGTGGTGTTCGGCTGCCTGATGCCGGCGCCGTGGCTTGGTGCTGCGGCGGGAGTCTTGCTTGCCGCCGGTCCGCCCGGCGGCTTGCCGGACCGCTTTGCGCCACTGGCGCTGGTGGCGGTGCATGTGCTGGCGCTGGGCATGCTGCTGCCGGTCATGGTGGGCGCGCTGTTCCAGATGATGCCGGTGGTGGCCGGCGTGGCCGTGCCGGGTGCGGGGCTGCTTGCGCCGTTCATGGCCGCGGCCGGCGCGGGCGTGGCCACTGCCCTGGGCATTGGCCTGCTCGGCGGCGAGCCTGTGGCGATGCAGGCGGCTGCGGCCGTGGCCGTGATCCTGTTGCTGGCCGGGGCCATCCTGCTGGCTGCGGGCCGGCGCGTGGCCGCAGTGGATGCCACCACGCGCACCCTTGCCGGCATCGGCGCGCCGCTGATGGTCGCGGCGCTGTGCGGCATGGTGCTGGCCGGCGCCTTCGGCGGCTGGTGGCGCGTGCCGGTGGCGCGCTGGCTCGGCCTGCATATGGCGTGGGCGCTGGGCGGCTGGCTGGCGGCGCTGGTGACCGGCGTGGCCACCACCGTGCTGCCGATGTTCTGGCAGGTGCCACGCCTGCCGGCGGCGATCGGGCGCTGGCTGCCCATGGCGCACTGGTTGCCGCTGGCGCTGTTCAGCGCCGCGGCAATGCTGTGGCCGGATCACCGTGCGCTGGCGTATGGCGTGCTGCTCGTGTGGCTGGCGTTCGTGGCGGTGGTGGGCGCATGCGGGCTGGCCGGCACGCTGCGCGCGCGGCGGCGCCATGATCCGCTGTGGCTGCTCTGGCCGGTGGCATGCGCCAGCATGGCAGGCGCGGCGCTGCTGGGGGCGGCGGCCGTGGTGCTGCCCGCCACCGGGCTGCCGCTGGCATGGTGGGCCGGCACCATGGCGCTGGTCGGCGTGGGCGTGCTGCCGGTCACGGCCATGCTCGGCAAGATCGTGCCGTTCCTGGCCTGGCTGCACCTGCGCCGGCTGCTGCCGCCGCGCGCGCGGGTGCCGGCCATGCAGGCCATCATCGTGCCGGGCCGGCAACGGCGGCAGGCATGGCTGCTGCTGGCTGCCTACGTCCTGCTGCTGGCGGTGCCGCTGGTGCCGGCGCCGCTGGCCCGCGCTGGCGGCGTGCTGCTGGCGGGCGCCAATGCGTGGCTGGGGTGGCAACTGCTGGGAGCGTTGCGATGCATGCGGGAGATGAAGAAGCGCGGCGGATTACCGCCGCGCTCAGATTGCTGACAAAGTCTTTCCTGCTGCGGGTGTGCGGCGCCCGTTGCACTTGCCGGCCTTGCGAGTTGGCTCGCTCAGATTGCTGAAGCTGTTGCCGTCAGGCTGGCGCCAGCCCGGCGGGCTTTTCCCCCGTCAACAGATAGTGCATCAGCTCCGCCACCGGCCGGATCGCCTCGCCGAAGGGCAGCGCACCCCGGCCGCGGAAGAACAGGCCGCGCTCCACGTCGCCGCGCACGGCCTGCGCCAGCTTCAGGTCGATGCAGAACTGGCCGATGCGGGCAATGCCGTCGCGCAGCCCGCACGCCTGCAGGCAGTCGAAGCCCTCCAGGCATTCACGCGGCCTGGCGCGGCGCTGCAGCCGCGACTCGCTCGACAGGTAGCGCGACAGCCACGGCGTCAGCACGGCGCGCGCGGGCAGCCCGGCCACGCTGGTGAACTCGCGCAGGGTCTCGGGCCGCGCCGTGGCCAGCACCTGCTTGAAGGCCGGGTGGGCATCGCATTCCTCGGTCACGGCGAAGGCCGTGCCCAGCTGCACCGCGGCGGCGCCCTCGCCCAGCCAGTGGCGCACCTTGGCATGGCTGTCGATGCCGCCGGCCAGGATCAGCGGAATGCTGTCCCAGGCCAGCCCGAGCTGCGCAAACAGTTCGCGGCATTCGGCCAGCACGCGCGAAAACGAAAAGCGCGGCTCTGACAGGTCCTGGATGCTGGCCGCGCCCAGATGGCCGCCGGCATGGGCCGGATGCTCGACCACGATGGCATCGGGCAGGCGGCCCTTCTTCATCCAGCGGCGCAGCACCAGGCCGATGCCGCGCGCCTCGGACAGGATCGGGATCAGCGCCACCCTGGGGTGGCTGGCGGTCAGTTCGGGCAGGTCCAGCGGCAGGCCAGCGCCCATGACGATGGCATCGGCGCCGCTTTCACAGGATTGCCGCACCAGCGCGGCGTGCGAGCCCACCGCCTTCATCACGTTGACGGCGATCAGCCCGCGGCCCTCGGACGCCGTGCGCGCGGCACGGATCTCGCGATCCAGCGCTTCGAGGTTGGCGGCTTCGATGGCGGGCTTGTCACGGCTGCCGCGGGTGCGTTCCATCAGGTCGGGGTGGTGGTGGCGCAGGTCGATGCTGGCGATGGTGCCGACGCCGTTCTCGCGCGCGACGGCGCCGGCCAGCCGGTGGGCCGAGATGCCGATGCCCATGCCGCCCTGCACGATGGGCAGCAGGCGGCGGCCGGCCAGCTTGAGCCAGGGTTGATTCATAAAATCTCCGGAAGAGGATGGGCGCGGGGCCGGCGTGCGGCCAGCCGCGTGGATGACCAGGCAAGCGTGGCACAGCGGCACGTGCCGGCGTTTGCCGCAGGTCAAGCGCGCGGTGGTGGCCTGCCACTGGCCTACGCCGACCGGCATAGGCCGGCGCGGGCGGTGTGCGGTTGGCGTGGGTTTGCGCGCGGTCAAGCCCCTGCTGCAAGCGCTTGGCTAGCATCGGCGGCTGTCTTCATCTTCGCGCCGCCGCCGGCGCCATCACCGATGACCCCTGCCTCCCCAGCTCCATCCACCGCGGCGAACGTGCCGCGCCGGCCCCAGCTCGTTGCGCCCGCCGGTTCGCTGGCGGCCCTGCGCATGGCGCTGCAGCACGGCGCCGACGCGGTCTACCTGGGCCTGCGCGATGCCACCAACGCGCGCAACTTCGGCGGCCTGAACTTTACCGAGGCCGACATCCGCACCGGCGTGGCCGAAGCCCACGCGCGCGGCGCCGAGGTGCTGTTCGCGATCAACACCTTTGCCCAGATGGGCGCGGTGGCCCAATGGCAGCGCGCGGTCGATGCGGCGGCGGACCTTGGCGCCGACGCGGTCATCATGGCCGACGCCGGCCTGATGGACTATGCGTGCGAGCGCCATCCGGGCTTGCGCCTGCACCTGTCGGTGCAGGGTTCGGCCACGCACGCCGACGCCATCGAGCTGATGCGCGAGCGCTTCCATATCCGCCGCGTGGTGCTGCCGCGCGTGCTGTCGCTGGCGCAGATCGGCAAGCTGGCGCGCCAGACCAGCGTGGAACTGGAGGTGTTCGGCTTCGGCAGCCTGTGCGTGATGGCCGAGGGGCGCTGCCTGCTGTCGTCCTACGCCACCGGCGACTCGCCCAACAACAAGGGCGTCTGCTCGCCCGCGCACGCGGTGCGCTGGACCGAGCAGGACGGCACCATGCAGGCGCGGCTGTCGGGCATCCTGATCGACAGCTATGCGCCGGGCGAGCCGGCCGGCTATCCCACGCTGTGCAAGGGCCGCTTCGAGGTGGAGGGCGAGCGCGGCTACGTGCTGGAAGAGCCCACCAGCCTCAATGCGCTGTCCCTGCTGCCTGCGCTGATCGACATGGGCATCGCTGCCATCAAGATCGAAGGCCGGCAGCGCAGCCCGCGCTATGTGGGCGATGTGGTCGGTGTGCTGCGCGCGGCCATCGACGCGGCCTGCGCCGATCCGGCGCGCTTCGTGCCGCGGCAAGAGTGGCAGAGCACGCTCGGGCGCCATGCCGAAGGCGACCAGGTCACGCAGGGCGCCTACGACCGGCCGTGGCGGTGACACCCATGACATCGATCTGCCTTGAACCGGCCATGACGGAGCTTCCCATGCCAGAGATTGCCGCGGCCGCAATGCCGCAAACCGTAGCGATGCCCGACTTCGGCATCGCCCTGGGCCCACTGCTGTACTACTGGCCGCGCGAGGCCGTGATGCAGTTCTATGCGTCGGTCGCCGATGCGCCGGTCGACCGCGTCTATCTCGGCGAGACCGTCTGCACGCGCCGCCATGAAGTCCGCCATGCGCAATGGCTGGAGATTGCGCAAATGCTGCGCGATGCCGGCAAGGAGGTGGTGCTGTCCACGCCGGTGCTGGTGGAGTCCGACACTGACATCGCCTGGATGCGCCGCGCCTGCGCCCAGGACGACTACCTGGTCGAGGCCAACGACCTTGGCGCGGTGCGCTGCATGCAAGGGCGGCCCTTTGTCGGCGGCCCCCACCTCAATGCCTACCACGCCGATACGCTGGCGTGGCTGGCCGGGCTGGGCGCGGCCGGCTGCGTCGCGCCGGTGGAGATGGATGGCGCCACACTGGCCGCGCTGGCAGCGGCGCGCCCCACCGGCATGCGCCTGGAAGCCTTTGTCTGGGGCCGGCTGCCGCTGGCGTTCTCGGCGCGCTGCTTTACCGCGCGCCACCATCGCCTGCGCAAGGACAGTTGCGAGTTCCGCTGCATGGACTATCCCGACGGCCTGGTGGCAGCCACCGGCGAGGGGCAGGCGTTCTTCACGCTCAACGGCGTGCAGACGCAGAGCGCCACCTGCCTGGACCTGTGCGCAGAGGCGTTGGCGATGGCGCGGATGGGGGTGGGGATGCTGCGCGTGAGCCCGCATTCGTCCGGCACGCTGCAGGTGGTGCAACAGCTCGCGGCGATTCGTGCTGGTGAACAGGCACCTGCTGCCAGCGGCATCACGCCGACCGGCGCCCAGCCCTGCAACGGCTACTGGCACGGCAGCGCGGGCATCGCCTGGGAGGCCCGGGCATGAGCGCGCTGCACAAGCTGATCGCGGGCGTGCACCGGCGCATGCCCGCCCGTGCCAGGGCGCTGCCGCTGGTGGCGGCGCTGGAGCTGGCGCGCCGAGCGGGATGGCTGGAGCCACCGGCCGCACTGGACGGACACGCCTTCCTGCTGACGGTGCAGGACCTTGGGCTGGCCGTGCCGTTCCGCTGCGAAGGCGGGCGCTTTCGTGCCGCGGCAGCGGACGCCGAGCCTGAGCTGACGCTGCGCGCCTGCGCGGTCGACTACCTGCGCCTGCTGGGCGGCGAGGCCGATACCGACACGCTGTTCTTCCAGCGCCGGCTGGTGATCAGCGGCGATACCGCGCTGGGCCTGGAGGTCAAGTACTGGCTCGACGCCGCGCCGCGGCCTGCATGGGTCAGCCAGGCGGCGGCGCGGCTGGTGGCCTTGCATGGCGCCACCGTGGGGCGGGCAGGTGCGGCGTCGTAGCCGTGCCACTCAGGCGTCGCCGTCCAGCATGAAGCGGTTGCGTCCCGCGCGCTTGGCCCGGTACATAGCGCTGTCGGCGCGGTGCAGCAGCGGCTCCAGCCGCGGCGCTTCCGGCACGGTCCAGACCGCGCCCACGCTGATGGTGACCACCGGCTGCACCGGCGTGCCGTTGTGCGCGATGCCGAGATCGCGCACAACGGCCACCATGCGGCGCGCCACGTCACGGGTCTCTTCACGCGTGGCGCCGGGCAGCACCGCCGCGAATTCCTCGCCGCCCAGCCGGGCGCAGAACTGCTCGCCGGAGAGCGTGCGGGCCAGGGCGCCGGCAATCTGCCGCAGGCAGTCGTCGCCGGCCACGTGGCCATGCAGGTCGTTGTATTGCTTGAACTGGTCCACATCCAGGATCAGCAGGCCCAGCGCCTGGCTGCGCTCGCACGCCCGGGTCACGGCCGCGATCGACTCGCGCTGGAAGTAGCGCCGGTTGCGGATGCCGGTCAGGGCGTCGATGTCCAGGTCGGCCTGCACCTGCCACAACTGCTCTTCGGTCTGGCCGAGCCGCGCGGTCAGGGCCCGCTCGCGCGACTGGAAGCGGCTGATGTCGCGCAGGAACAGCAAGGTGCCGATCTGCCTGCCGTCGAGGCGGGCGACACGCTCCACGGTAAGCTCGAAGGGCGCGCCCGGTGGCACGAAAGGCGTGGCCGCGAGGCTGGCAGTGTCGGCAGGCGAGTGCTGCAGCGCGGCTTCCCAGCCGGAGGGCAGTGGGTCGCCGCGGCGCAGGGCCGGCCAAAGCTGCGCGGCGGCCGGGTTGAATTCGACGATGGCGCCATGGCTGTCGACGATCACGCAGCCCTCGCTGAGGGCATCGAACACCTGCAGGCGGGCGTAGTGGCCGATATCGTCAAGGTGCGTGCGCAGCGCGCAGAACCAGACCAGCGCCGCCATCAGCGAGAACGTCGCCGGCGTCAGGTCCCCGCCCAGCGGCCCGGTCCAGCGGTTGAGGTAGGCGACATTGGCAACCAGGGGCAAGGCCAGGCCCGACGCCAGGATGGCGCGGCCCCGCCGCGACAAGGCCCCGTTGGGCACTTCGGCCGTCACCAGGAAATGCAGGCTCACCCCCAGCAGCAGGTACGACCAGGTCGCCACCGCGGCATAGCCGATGCCATGGTCGAACACCGCGCCGGGCAGTACGCCGGGAGGCATCAGCGTGATGCGCGGCCAGATCAGCCGGTGGCGCTCGTTGGTGAAGACCATCACCACGGTGACCACGGCCACCAGCACGGGCAGCCACAGCCTGGACCAGGGCACCACATAGCGCGGGCGGCTCAGGTGCACCATCGCCACCAGCCAGCCGATCGGCACGGCGACGATCCCGAGGTACTGGATCTTGGCCCACAGGATGCGCCCTTCCAGGTCCGTGGAGCTGATCTCGAGCAGGCGGCCGCCGCTCCAGGTCGCCGCGCCGAATGCCAGCACCAGGAACGCCTGGACGGTCGGATCGTCGCGCCGCGGCCAGGTGGCGATGGCCATGCCGATGCAGGCGACCACGGCGACGGTAAGCAGGAGAACCAGGGAATATGAGGGCATTGAAGGCGGAGCGCGTCCCGAGACCCGGGCGTTGGTTCCGGCGATCCGCGATCTCGTCAGCCAGCATGATACCGGGCTGCGCGGCTGGCTTGGCAGTGGGTGCGCCGATGCAACAGGTGGCAGGCAAGGGGTGCGCGCGCGCCACTACCTGGCGCCGGGCGAACCGATCGGGATGATCGCCGCGACGGCGCAAGGCGGGGGCGGCCGGGTCATGCCGGCCGCGGGGTTTCGCGGACCAGCCAGAAGGGGACGTCGGTGACGTCCTTTTGCATGTCTTGCCAGTCAGGCATCAGGCCCCGCGTCAGCAGGTGGCCCCAGCCATCGATCCACTTCTGCTGGGCCCGGGCGTACAGCTCCAGCATGGCCGATGCATAGTGCAGCGGGCCGCCGATCAGCGGCAGCTCGCAGGCAATCTCGCGCGCATAGAAGGCCTCTGGCTCCGGCGCGAGGATCGCGCCCATGGCATCGAACTGCAACTCCTCATACATGGTGCGGGCGAACTCCAGGTTGAGTTCGGCCATGCGGCGCCAGTTGTCCGCCAGGTCGGCCTGCATGGCCTCGACCTGCTGCGCGCCGGAGAAGAAGGTGGGAAACGGCCGGAAGCCGAGCGGCCAGAAGGTTTGCATTGCGGTCATCATCACGGGAATCTCCGGTGGTGGGCGTGCGCGCAGCGGGGCGGCAGTTGCTGCACACGGCGATGCCGACATGCGGGCGGCACACCCGGACTAGCTTATGCGGTAATGGCGCGCATCGCCATGTCTGCATCCTGGCACCCGAGTGTGTCAGTCACTTGCACCCCAGCCGCCTGGCCAGCTTGTGCAGGTTGCTGGCATCGATACCCAGCTGGCGCGCTGCCTGCGCCCAATTGCCACCCTGGTCCTTCAATGCCTGTTCGATGCAGGCGCGCTGGGTTTGCTCGACCGCGTCGCGCAGGGTGATGCCTGCAGCAAGCGCCGGGGCGGCGAACGCGCTGGCCATGCCGGCGCCGGCATGGTGTGCCGCGGGCACTTCCAGTCCGTCGAGGTCGAGCAGTTCAGGCTCCAGCGTCACGATGTCATTGCGGCCCGCGCCACGGCTGACGGCACGCAGCGCCGCGCGGCTGATCACGTGTTCCAGCTCGCGCACGTTGCCGGGCCAGCGGTAGCTGCGCAGCGCATCCTGCGCACCGCCTGACAGCCGCAGGCTGCGCAGCCCCAGGCGCGCGCGGTTCAGCTCCAGGAAGCGCCCGGCCAGCAGCAGCACGTCGTTGCCGCGCTCGCGCAGCGGCGGGATCGGGATCGGGTAGACCGACAGGCGGTGGTACAGGTCGGCGCGGAACGAGCCGTCGCGCACATGCTCGCGCAGGTTGCGGTTGGTCGCGGCAATCACGCGCACGTTGACGCGGCGTGGGCGGTCCGAGCCCAGCCGCTGGATCTCGCCGTTCTGCAGCGTGCGCAGCAGCTTGGCCTGGATCGCCAGCGGCAGTTCGCCGACTTCATCGAGGAAGAGGGTGCCGCCGTCGGCGGCCTCGAAGCGTCCCGGGCGCTCGCCGGTCGCGCCCGAGAACGCGCCGCGCGCGTGGCCGAACAGCTCGCTTTCAGCCAGCGACTCCGGCAGCGCCGCGCAGTTGACATGCACCAGCGGCTGCGCGCGCCGGCGCGACTGGCGGTGCAGCCGGTGCGCGAACAGCTCCTTGCCCACGCCGGTCTCGCCCAGCAGCAGTACCGGCAGGTCGGTATCGGCCACCACCTCCAGCTCATGCAGCAGGTTGGCGATGGCCTCGCTCTGGCCGATGATCTCGCCGCCGATGTCGCCATGCTGGGCCGTGCCTTCGTCGGCCTCGGGCGTGCCGCGTGCCAGCTGCAGCGCGCGGATCTCGCCTTCCAGCCGGGTGGTGCGGATGGCCGCTTCCACGATCACCGTCAGCCGCTGCAGCTCGGCCTGGGCCGCGGCATCGAAGGTGCCGATCGCCAGCGCATCCAGCGTCAGCGCGCCCCAGGGCTGGCCGTCCACGGCCAGGCTGGTGCCCATGCAGTCGTGCACCGGCAGCGGCTCGCCAACGTGCTCGTCGATCAGGCCGTCGTATGGGTCGGGCAGCATGCTGTCGTGATGGAAGCAGGTCACCCCGCGCCGCGCCAGGATCGCGGCCAGGCGCGGGTGCAGGCCGACCGCAAAGCGCCGGCCCAGCGCATCGCGCACCAGGCCATCGACCGCAACGGGGCGCAGGTGGTCTTCTTCCAGCCGCAGCAGCGCCACCGCGCCACAGCGGAAATGCGTGCGCAGCATGCTGACCAGCCGCTGCAGGCGCACCGCATGCGGCAGGTCGGTGACAAGGTCGGCCAGCAACTCGGGATACATCGCGCTCGGTAGCATGGTTAAAAATACCGTAAGGGTGATAAGTACCGCGAGAAGTATAGGGTATTAATTACCGTCAGTGTTTCAACCCATTGATCTGGATAGGTTTTTTTCAGGCACGCTCCTCGCGTAAGTCGTGCAGGCATAACTTACACATGGAGCAACCATCATGACCTTGCAGGACCACTCGCTTGGACAACTGGCCCGCCTGATCCCTGGTGCCACCCGGATCTTCCACGGCTACGGGCTGGACTTCTGCTGCGGAGGCAAGCAGACCCTGCGCGACGCCGCGCAGCAAAAGGGTCTCGATGCGGCTGCCGTCGGCACCATCGACGCCCAACTGCGCGCGCTGCAGGACGAAGGGTCGTCGGCACAGGACTGGAACACGGCGGCGCCGGCCGAGCTGATCGAACATATCCTCACGCGCTTCCATGCGCGCCACCGCGAGCAGTTGCCCGAGCTGATCCGCCTGGCGCGGCGCGTCGAGCAGGTGCACGGTGACCGGCCCGATTGCCCGCTTGGCCTGGCCGACCACCTGAGCGAGATGCTGGGCGAGCTGGAAACGCATATGCAGAAGGAAGAGCAGGTGCTGTTCCCGATGTTGTCGCGCGGCCTGCATGCCGCCGCGGGCCGGCCGATCACGGTGATGCGCGCCGAGCATGACGACCACGGCGTGGCGTTGCAGCGGCTGGCGGCGCTGACCAACGACATCACGTTGCCGCGCGCGGCCTGCAATACCTGGCGCGCGCTCTACCTGGGCCTGCGCACGCTGCGCGAAGACCTGATGGAACACATCCACCTGGAAAACAACGTGCTGTTCGAGGTCGCCACCGCCGCCGCGCAAGCCACTGGCTGCGGTTGCTCGACGCACGCCTGAGCCCTCCCGCCACCATAACCAACGACTTCGCATCATGGGTTCCTACCGCAGACTCTGGTTCCTGCTGATCGCCGTGCTGGCGGTCACGTTCTCCCTGCTCGGCTACTACGGCGTCGAGGTGTACCGGCAGGCCCCGCCAATGCCGGCCAAGGTCGTCACGACCGAGGGCCGCACGCTCTTCACCGGTGAAGAGATCCTGGACGGCCAGACCGCCTGGCAATCCGTGGGCGGCATGCAGCTGGGCTCCATCTGGGGCCACGGCGCCTACCAGGCGCCGGACTGGACCGCCGACTGGCTGCACCGCGAACTGAGCGCGTGGCTGGAGCTGGCCGCGCAGGACGCCAACGGCCGGCCCTATGCGCAACTCGACGCGCCGGCGCAGGCCGCGCTGCGCGAGCAGCTGCGCACCGAGTACCGCGGCAATGCCACCGATCCGGCCACCAACGTGCTGACCGTGTCGAAGCGCCGCGCGCAGGCCATTGCCGACACCGCCGCCTACTACGACCAGCTCTTCTCCGACGCGCCGGCGCTGCACACCACGCGCGAGCACTACGCGATGAAGGAGAACACGCTGCCCAGCGCCGAGCGCCGCGAACAACTCACGCACTTCTTCTTCTGGACCGCGTGGGCCGCATCGACCGCGCGCCCGGGGCACGAAGCCACCTACACCAACAATTGGCCGCACGAGCCGCTGATCGGCAACCAGCCCACCAGCGAGAACGTGGTGTGGTCGGTAATCAGCGTGGTGGTGCTGCTGGCCGGGGTCGGCTTCCTGGTATGGGCATGGGCCTTCCTGCGCGGCAAGGAAGACGCGCCGCCGCAGGCGCCGGCACGCGATCCGCTGCTGGCCGTGGCGCTGACGCCGTCGCAGCGCGCGCTCGGCAAGTACCTGTTCCTGGTGGTGGCGTTATTCGTGTTCCAGGTGTTCCTGGGCGGCTTTACCGCGCACTACACCGTCGAAGGCCAGAAGTTCTACGGCATCGACGTCTCGCAGTGGTTCCCCTACGCACTGGTGCGCACCTGGCATATCCAGAGCGCGCTGTTCTGGATCGCCACCGGCTTCCTGGCCGCGGGCCTGTTCCTCGCGCCGCTGATCAACGGCGGCAAGGACCCGAAGTACCAGCGCCTGGGCGTCGAAGTCCTGTTCTGGGCACTGGTGGTCGTGGTGGTGGGATCGTTCACCGGCAACTACCTGGCGATCGCGCAGAAGCTGCCTGCCCACCTGAACTTCTGGCTGGGCCACCAGGGCTATGAGTATGTCGACCTGGGCCGGCTGTGGCAGATCGGCAAGTTCGCCGGCATCCTGATCTGGCTGGTGCTGATGATGCGCGGCATCCTGCCGGCGCTGCGCGCGCGCGGCACCGACCGCAACCTGCTGGCGCTGCTGACCTCGTCGGTGGTGGCAATCGGCCTGTTCTACGGCGCGGGCCTGGCCTACGGCGAACGCACCAGCCTGACGGTGATGGAGTACTGGCGCTGGTGGGTGGTGCACCTGTGGGTGGAAGGGTTCTTCGAAGTTTTTGCCACCACCGCGCTGGCCTTCATCTTCTCCACGCTGGGCCTGGTGTCGCGCCCGATGGCAACGGCCGCCAGCCTGGCCTCGGCCTCGCTGTTCATGCTGGGCGGGATTCCCGGCACCTTCCACCACCTGTACTTTGCCGGCACCACCACGCCCGTGATGGCAGTGGGCGCCGCCTTCAGCGCGCTGGAAGTGGTGCCGCTGATCGTGCTGGGCCATGAGGCCTGGGAGAACTGGAGCCTGAAGCGGCGCGCGCCGTGGATGGCAGACCTGAAGTGGCCGCTGATGTGCTTTGTCGCGGTGGCGTTCTGGAACATGCTGGGCGCCGGGGTGTTCGGCTTCATGATCAACCCGCCGATCGCGCTGTACTACATCCAGGGACAGAACACCACGCCAGTGCATGCCCATGCCGCGCTGTTCGGGGTGTACGGGTTCCTGGCGCTGGGCTTCACGCTGCTGGTGCTGCGCTACGTGCGCCCGGCCTACCGGCTCAGCCCAACGCTGATGAAGACCGCCTTCTGGGGGCTGAACCTCGGCCTGGTGCTGATGATCGGCACCAGCCTGCTGCCGATCGGCATCATCCAGTTCCTGGCCAGCGTCGAGCATGGCACCTGGTATGCGCGCAGCGAGGCCTTCATGCAGCAGCCCATCCTGCAGACCCTGCGCTGGGTGCGCACCTTCGGCGACGTGGTGTTTATCGTCGGCGCGGTGTCGTTTGCCTGGCAGGTGGTGCTGGGGCTGGCGAATCGTACGCCGCTGGCGGCGGATGCGGTGCCGGCGCGGATGAAGACGGCGGTGCGCTGAAGTCCAGTTTAACGAGAAGCAGTGCTTGGCCCGCCGGGGGTACGCGGCGGGCCGCATTTTATTGCCAACACGTCTAACGCATGGTCTCCAGCAGCGCGATCCTCAGGAACTCCCGCAGCGCATGCGTGTGCTCGTCAGGTCCTGGATCGAGTCTCCAGATCAGGCCGACATCCATGGATGGGACCCGGTCGGAAAGGCTGCGGCGCAGGATGCGCTGGCCCTCCAGTGACCACGGCCGGTAGACCAGATCGGACAGGATGGAGACGCCGCGTCCCGCCGCTACCAGGCTGCGGACGGCTTCGATCGAGCAGCTTTGCAGGCGGACGCTCGGCGTGAGCCCGTACTGCCCCCAGTACTTGATCACGGTGGCAATATGCTCGTCCATGTCGAGCAGTATGTAGTCGTGCCGCGCCACGTCCGTCAGGCTGATCTGCTCGAGCTGCATCAGGGGATGGTCAGGATGGCCCCAGAGTTGCCGCGGCGACCGAAGCAGGGTTTCGCAGCCGATGTGATGCATCTCCGGCAGGTTGGAAACCAGCAGCAATGCCAGGTCGAGCTTGCCGGCCTGGATATCGGCCTCGATATCGCCGCGAGGCCTTTCCAAGATTTCGAGCTCGAGTAGCGGAAACTTTTGTTCAAGCGCCGGCAGCAGCTTGGGCAGCACGTACGCCGTGATGGTCTCGGTGACACCGAGGCGGATGGCGCCTGCTACCGTGCTGGGGGTCACCGACGCAGCGCTGACGGCATCCCGTACCGCCGCCTCGATCTGCTGGGCATGCCGCAGGAAGCGGATGCCGGCCGCGGTCAGCTTTACGCCGGCTGCGTGCCGGGAGAACAGCGGGGCGCCTACGACGTCTTCCAATCCCTTGAGTGAGGCAGTCATGGACGATTGCGAAACATTGCAGCGTTGCGCCGCTCGCGACACCTGGCCCGTCTCAGCAATTGCCACAAAGTGCTGTATCTGTTTCAAGGTTGGGAGCATCGATTTTTCCGATATTGCAATGTCAGAACTATGAATTAGCTATATCGCCCCATGCTAGCTAGCATCCAGCACGAATACAAGTTGCTGGAAGTGGCGATGAGCGAAGTCGAAAAGAAGGGTTTTTGCACGCTGTGTCGTTCCCGCTGCGGAACGATCAATGTCGTGAAGGAAGACATCCTCGTTGCGGTCCGCCCGGATGGCGAACACCCCACGGGCAAAGCGATGTGCCTCAAGGGAAAGGCAGCGCCCGAACTCGTGCACAGCGCCGAGCGGCTGTTGCACCCGATGCGCAGGACGAACCCAAAAGACGCAGCGGATCCAGGGTGGGTGCGCATTTCATGGGAGGAGGCGCTCGCTCAGATCGCGGCGCGCCTGATTGAGGCGCGCACCACGCTGGGTGCGGAGTCGGTTGCCTTCGCCGTGACCACACCCAGTGGCACGGCGCTGTCGGATAGCATCGACTGGATCGAGCGTTTCGTCCGCCTCTATGGCAGCCCCAACATCTGCTACGCGACCGAGATCTGCAACTGGCACAAGGACTTCGCGCATGCCTTTACCTTCGGCTGCGGGATGCCGACGGCGGATTACCGCAATGCCGAACTGATCCTTCTGTGGGGACACAATCCCGCCAACACGTGGCTGTCGCAGGCAGAGGCCATCGGCGCCGGACGGGCCGCCGGCGCCAGGCTGATCGTGGTCGACCCGCGGCAGACCGGGCTGGCGGAAGAAGCTGATCAATGGCTGCGCGTGAAACCTGGCAGCGACGCCGTGCTGGCCATGGCATTGGCCAACCTGCTGATCGAGGCCAATGCCTTCGATACCGATTTCGTGCGGCAATGGACCAACGGTCCGCTGCTGGTACGCAAGGACAATGGCGCCTTGCTGCGCGGGCGCGACATCGGTCTCGGGCAGGCAGACGCCTTTGTCGTCTGGGACGCCCACCAGCACACGGCCATGCCGGCGGGCGGCCAGTGTCATGATCCCAACCGCATCGCGCTGCGCGGAACCTTTGAGGTGACCGTTGCCGATCGCCATGACCAGGCCACGCTGCTGTGCCAACCGGCGTTCGAGCTCTATGCGGCGGAATGCGCGCGCTATCCCGCCGATCGCGCGGCCCGGCTGACGTGGATTCCGGAGGGCGATATCCGCCATGCCGCGAACATGATCGGCGCGGCACGGCGCGTTGCCTATCACGCCTGGTCCGGCGTCGGCCAGCATGAGAACGCCACGCAGACCGAGCGTGCGATTGCCTGCCTCTACACGCTGACAGGCAGCTTCGACCGGCGCGGTGGCAACCGCATTTACCAGAAGCCGCCGTTCAATGCGGTGAGCCGCCTGGACCTGCTTAGCCCGGAGCAGAGGCGCAAGGCCTTGGGATTGTCCGAACGCCCGCTGGGGCCGCCCGCGCAGGGCTGGATCACCGCGCGCGACCTGTATCGCGCCATCACCGACAAGAAGCCCTATGCGGTGACGACGCTGATCGCGTTCGGCACGAATCCGCTGCTCTCGCAGCCGGATGTGGCAATGGGTGAGCAGGCACTGCGCGCACTGCCGTTCTACGTGCATTGCGATCTGTTCGAGAACCCGAGCGCAAAGTATGCGGACATCCTGCTGCCCGTGAGCACGCCATGGGAACGCGAGGGGCTGCGCATCGGCTTCGAGGTTTCTGCCGAGGCTGAGCAGTTGGTGCAGTTGCGCCAGCGCATGGTCCCGCCGCGCGGCGAGGCGCGCTCAGACAACGAAATCGTGTTTGCGCTGGCGGCGCGCATCGGGCTGCAGGAAGCCTTCTTCGGCGCAAGTCTGGAAGCCGGCTGGGACTACATGCTCGCGCCGATGAGGTTGACCGTGGCAGCGCTTCGCCGCAAGCCGGAAGGGGTACGCATCCCGGTCGAGGACACCGAGATGAATTACCGAATGGGCAAATCCGCCAGGCCTTTCAATACGCCGACAGGCCTGGTCGAGCTGTACTCCGAACGGCTGCTCGCGCATGGCTATTCGCCTTTGCCCGGCTACCAGGAAACTTCGGTTGAACAGGGAGATACCGCGCAATCTGCGTTCCCCTATGTGTTGACGTCGGCAAAGAATGGCTACTACTGCCACAGCCAGCAGCGCGGTGTCGCGTCTTTGCGGCGCAAGGCGATGCTGCCGCGGCTCGACATCTCCAGGGAAGCCGCCGCGGCACGGGACATCCGCAGCGGCGACCCCGTGCGCGTCTCGACGCCGGGCGGCAGTGCACTGTTCACGGCACGCATCGATCCGGGCCTGCATCCCGCCGTGCTGGTGGGCGAGTACGGCTGGTGGCAACGCTGCGACGCGATGGGGCAAGCACCGCTCGCCGTGCGTGGCGCGGACAGTGTCAACTTCAACGGGCTGATCGATGCCCAGCGCCAGGACCCGGTCAGCGGTTCGTCGCCGTTGCGCGCCTATCGCTGCAGCATCGAGCGCGAAGCCGCTTTCGATATCCGGCGCCGGCCGTGGGAAGGCTTCCGCGCGTTCCGCGTGGTGGCGTTGCGCAAGGAAGCCGCCGATGTCACATCGGTGTACATGGCGCCCATCGATGGCGGCCGCCTGCCCGATTTTCTGCCGGGCCAGCACGCGACCATCCGGTTGTTCATCGGCGGCGCGCGGCAGGAGGTGATCCGGTCCTACTCGCTGACCGGACCCGCGATCATGGCTGACCGTCAGTGCTATTCGATCTCGGTGCGACAGGCAGTGGCGCGGCTCGCCAATGGTGAACTGGTGTCCGGCCGCGCCTCATCGTTCATCAACCAACAGCTCGCAGTCGGCGACGTTGTCGAACTGCGCGCGCCCGGCGGCACCTTTGTCATGCCGACCCGTACCGCGCGGCCCCTTGTGCTGCTTGCCGGCGGCATCGGCATCACGCCTTTCATCAACTTGCTGGAGTCATTGGCCGGCCAGACGGAGCCGCCCAGGATCCTGCTGCTCTATGCCAACCAGAACGGTGCGACGCACGCCTTCAAGCGCAGGATTCGCGAACTGGAAGCGGCGATCCCCACGCTGTCCGTGGTCAATTTCTACGATGCGCCGGCTGACGGGGACATCGCGGGGCGCGACTTCCACGTGCATGGGCGCGTATCCGCCGACGCGGTCCCGCAAGCGCTGCTCGCCTTGCGCCCGCTGATCTACATGTGCGGCCCGGTTCCGATGATGACTGCCTTCGCCGAGGGCATGGCCGCCAGAGGCGTGCCGCACTTCGATATCCACAAGGAGATCTTTCGCTCTCCGGCTGTCGCGAAGATCGAGCACGGACAGGCATTCCAGGTGCATTTCCGCAGGTCGGGGGTCGTCCACCAATGGCGTTCCGAGGACGGCGCTCTGCTCGGCTTTGCCGAGGCGCGTGGCGTGCGCTTGCCCAGCGGGTGCCGCGTCGGGCAATGCGAAAGCTGTGCCGTCAGGATCGTTTCCGGGTCGGCGCACCACTTGCAAGGCGAGGTACCCGATGACCCCGGTGTTTGTCTCGCGTGCCAGGCCGTGCCGGCCAGTGACCTGGTAATCGATGCCTGATTCCCTTTCTACTTCTGACCCGATAACACCATGCTGAATATCGATGCAGAGAGAGCGCGCGCGTCGCTCCCGTTTGACCGGCTTGTTGATGCACTCAAGGAAGCGTTCGCCTCTGGCTGCGAGGTGCCGCTGCGGCATAACCATACCGTCACCACCGCGCAGGGCCAGCAGGGGACGCTGCTGCTGATGCCGGCCTGGAGCCCGCCGCAGGGATACCTGGGCGTCAAGACCGTCTCGATCTATCCCGGCAACGCCGGGCGCTCGCTGCCGGGACTGTTCTCGACCTACATCCTCTACAGCGTGGAGACCGGCAAGCCACTGGCGCTGATCGACGGCAACGAGATCACGTCCCGGCGCACAGCGGCCGCGTCTGCGCTCGGCGCCTCCTTTCTCAGCCGCAAGGACGCCAGATCCATGCTCTTGCTGGGCGCCGGCCGGGTGGCCAGCCTGGTGCCGTATGCCTGGCGCAGCGTTCGGCAGATCGAGCGGGTCGGGGTGTGGGACATCAACCCTGCCCAGGGCCGCCGGCTGGCCGAACAGCTTTGCAGCGATGGCTTCGACGCATACGTGGTGGACAGGCTCGAGACGGACACCTGCGCCGTGGACGTCATCAGCGCGGCGACGCTTTCGACCGAGCCGCTGATCCGTCGCGAATACCTTCGTCCCGGCACCCATGTCGACCTGATCGGTGGCTTTACGCCAGCGATGCGTGAAACCGATGACGCTTGCTTTGCGGGCACCTCTGTATTTGTCGATACGGACGAGGCGGCAACCAAGGCGGGCGACCTGCTGTCCCCGCTCGGCAATGGCGTGATCGCCCGGGAAGATATCCGTAGCGACCTTGCCGGTCTCTGCCGGGCCCAGCACGCAGGAAGAGTTTCAGACGATGAGATTACGGTCTTCAAGGCTGTCGGTACCGCCCTGGAAGATCTTGCCGCCGCGGCGATGTGTTTCGAAGCCGTGGCAAACAACTAGAACGATCAAGGAAACTGCCAAGGAGTTCAGCATGAAAGAGACAACGAGGATGGCATTTGCCGATGCCGGCAAGCCGCAGCAAGGCGGCCTGGAGAGCCTGGCCATACAGGTGACGAACTGGTCAGAGCGCTGGTTTCCGGATTCCTACATCTTTGCCGCGATCGCCGTCGTGGTGGTGGCGCTCGGCGCCATGCTGGTCGGGGCGCCGGCACCGGCCGTGGCGAAGGCATTCGGTGACGGCTTCTGGAGCCTGATCCCGTTCACGATGCAGATGGCCGTCGTGGCGATCGCCGGCTATGTGGTGGCGGTCTCGCCGCCGGCGTCGATGCTGATCGCGCGGCTGGCATCGCTGCCGCGTACGGCCCGCGGCGCGGTCGCGTTCGTGGCGCTGGTGAGCCTGCTGACGTCGCTGCTCAACTGGGCCATCAGCCTGATCTTCAGCGGCTTGCTGGTGCGTGCGATTGCCCAGCGTGGGGGCTTGCGCGTGGATTATCGGGCGGCGAGCGCGGCGGCTTATCTGGGGATGGGCGCAACGTGGGCGCTAGGGCTCAGTTCCTCTGCCGCGCAGCTACAGGCAAATCCTGCCAGCCTGCCGAAGTCGCTGCTTGATATCACCGGGGTGATCCCGTTCGCTGAAACGATCTTTCTGTGGCAATCGATGGTGATGACCGCCGTGCTGATTGTCGCGTCACTGCTGATCGCGTACCATTCTGCGCCCACCGAGGAGCGGGCCCGCACTGCCGCCGATATGGGTGTCGACCTCAACGATGCCGACGAAGGCGTCGCGCGGCCGTCGCGCCCTGGCGAGTGGCTGGAATACAGCCCGCTACTGACGCTGGCGCTGGTAGCGATGGGTGCAAGCTGGCTCTATCAGGAGTTTTCCGCAAAGGACCCGATCCTCGCCATCTCCAACCTGAACACCTACAACTTCCTGTTTCTGCTGCTCGGCATGTTGCTGAACTGGCGCCCGAAGCGCTTCCTGCGCGCGGTGGCCAGGTCGGTGCCGTCGACCTCAGGCGTGCTGATCCAGTTTCCGCTGTATGGTGGTATCGCCTTTATCCTGACCAAAGCGACCGGAGTCGACGGTGCCACGCTATCCCATCATCTCGCGTCGGCCTTTGTTTCGATGGCGACCACCGAATCGTTCTCCGCGGTCATGGGCGTGTATTCGGCCGTGCTGGGGTTCTTCGTGCCGTCGGGCGGCGGCAAGTGGATCATCGAGGCTCCGTACGTGATGCAGGCCGCCAATGAACTGCAGGTCCACCTGGGATGGGCGGTACAGGTCTACAACGCGGCCGAGGCGCTGCCAAACCTGATCAATCCCTTCTGGATGCTGCCGCTGCTCGGCGTGCTGGGAATCCGGGCCAAGGATGTGGTCGGCTTCACCTTCACGCAGTTGCTGGTGCACACGCCGCTGGTGCTGCTGATGCTGTGGGCGTTCGCCACGACGCTGCCTTACCATCCGCCGGTCATGCCTTGAGTCCTGGGAGGAACGTCGGCAGGGCGACTGAGGTGTCGCCCTGCGATCGAGGCTGGTTCACCCGTTCGCGGGCTGCTGCTGCGCCTCGGCAACGATCTCACGGATGGCCTGCTCGAAAGCCTCCACCGGCTGCCCGCCGGTGACCAGGTAGCGGTTGTTGAAGATGATCGATGGCACCGACTGGATGCCCATGCGCTGGTACTCCTGGATTTCCGCGCGCACCGCATCGGCATAGTCATCGCTGTCCAGCACCTTGCGCGCCGCCGCGGCATCCAGGCCAACGGCCTGCGCGGCTTCGACCAGCACCTCGTGATTGCTCGGGTCCTTGCCATCGGCATGGTAAGCGCGCAGCAGCGCCAGCTTCAGCGGCAGCTGCTTGCCTTCCAGGCCCGCCCAATGCAGCAGCCGGTGGGCGTCGAAGGTGTTGTAGACATGGGTGCGCTCGCCAAACGGAAAGCCCACGCCGGCGCCGCGCTCGCGGATCATGGCCTGGGTCTCTGCGATCTGCGCCGGGGTGCGCCCGTACTTCCTGCCGAGATAGTCGACGATCGCCTCGCCCTCCGGGCGCATCCCCGGGTTGAGTTCAAACGGATGCACGACGATCTCGGCATCCACCGCATCGCCAAGGCGCTGCAACGCCAGTTGCAGCGAAGACAGGCCGATGGCGCACCAGGGGCAGGCAATGTCGGAGACGAAGTCGATCTTGATGGGTTGGGGCATGGCTACTCCTGGCATGGGCAGGGGTATGGCCCCGGCCCGGATCTGGAAATTGCCGACAGGGTAGCCTGACTGGCGAATCCTTGCAGGCGGGCGCCGCGGCCGTGGCCGTGGC